>MENF01000155.1 GCA_001769035.1 Bacteroidetes bacterium GWA2_32_17 | reverse complement strand
TACTAAAATATTATTTACACTTTTATCATACCAAATATCAACTTTACCATTTATTGTATCAACAGAATCGGCAGATAACCATAATGTAAGACCAGTAATATCAGAAGGCAATGTTTGATTAAATGCAAAGCAAGAAAATAAAAGGAATAATATTAAAAATATAAAATGTTTCATTAAATATTACATTTAAACAAAGATACGAATAATTTTATTTTAGGTTGTTTTTTATTTATTTTTAGTTCTTTTTTATCATTCTGAGTGATTAGCGAAGAATCTATTCCCACCGTTCAACACCTAATACCCACAATAATTATTATGCTGAACGCAGTGAAGCATTTTTTTTAAATAACAATAAAATAATGAGCGATTTGTGTGTTGAGCAGATCTTTCGCATACTCAGGATTACAGCATGAGGCATTAGCATACAATTTTCCTAATTCATACCCTCCACCTTTGTCATTTTGAACGATTAGTGAAGAATCTATTCACTTTACACCTAAACATTCACTTAACACCACTGTCATGCCGAACGCAGTATAGCATCTTTTGTTTTGTTTTAGAGTGCATTGTGCAGATTCCTCGCACACTCGGTATGACAGTGGGGGTAAGAGTCGCGAAACCTACCACCTTTGTCATTCTGCACCACAAATGTCATTCTGAGTGATTAGCGAAGAATCTATTGTATATTACTTTTATTTAGAAAACACACTAATTTTATTAATTTTGTTAAAAAATACGATTTAAAACATGAACAATAAATCAACTTTTTATTTCGACAGCAATAAAAAGAATAAATTATATTTTAAGGAAATTTTAAATTATAAAGACCTGTTTTATTCGCTTGCATGGCGAGAATTTAAAGTACGGTATGCACAAACTTTCTTAGGTTTTGCCTGGGCTTTGTTACAGCCAATAGCTACATTAATTATTTTCTTTTTTGTTTTTGGAAAAGCAATTAAAGTTGACACAGGAAATATTCCTTATCCCGTTTTTGCATTAACAGGGTTAACCGTTTGGTCGTATTTTTCTTTTGTTATAAGTACAGCAGGTCGCTCTATAATTACAGAATCGGCAATGATTAAAAAAATATACTTCCCTCGTTTAGTAATTCCTTTATCTAAAGCATTAGTTGGGCTTATTGATTTTGCAATATCTTTTGTTCTTTTAGTATGCGCAATGTTATACTACCAGATTCCCGTAACATTAAACTTGTTTTGGTCACCAATTTTTTTGATGCTGATTTTAGTCGTTTCGGTAGGCGTTGGAATTTGGATATCGGCTTTGAGCATTCGTTTCCGTGATGTTCAACATATAATCCCTTTTTTTATTCAAATAGGTTTATATGCAACTCCTGTAGCATATTCGTCGGCTGTTATTCCCGAACAATATCAATTATTCTATCATTTGTTAAATCCACTTGCGGGTGTTATTGAAGGATTCCGATGGTGCATGATTGGAGGTGAGATAAATTTTAACTACCTGATTTATTCAATAATAATAATTTTAATTATCTTTATTAGTTCAATTTTTTATTTTAGAAAAGTCGAAAAAGTAATGGCAGATATTATTTGATTTTAATGTTATTCTTAACTCTCTCATTGTCATTCTGAGTGATTAGCGAAGAACTTAGCGAAGCGATCTCACGAACACATTGAAAATAAAATTAAAATGTGAGTAATCTTTTAAATAATTGCAGAGAATTTATTAATAACCAGGTTTTTGTAAAAGAGAACTTGATTTTAAAGTAAAAAAATATTATTTTTGTGCTTATTTATTAATCTATTAATGACTAATACCGCTTTAAAAATAAAAGAGTTAATTAAAAAAGGCGAATCTGAAACCGTTGAATTTAAAAGCAGTTTTAATGTCGAAACCATTGAAACATTGGTTGCTTTTGCAAACTCAAAAGGAGGAATGGTGCTAATTGGTGTTACAGATAAAAATAAAATTAATGGAGTAATAATAAACAACGAATCGCTTCAAAATTGGGTAAATGAAGTAAAAAACAAAACATCACCATCAATAATTCCCGATGCAGAAATAATTGAAATAAACAATAAGCAAATAGTTGTATTAATAATGCCTGAATATCCCATAAAACCAGTTTCAACAAAGGGCAAATATTTAAAACGAATTGCAAATTCTAATCATGTTTTAAGCACGTCGGAGGTAGTAAACATGCATTTAAACACTTTTAACACCAGTTGGGATTACCACACCAACAATCATTTTAAAACAGACGACATTTCATTTGAAAAAGTTCAATTGGCAATTGAAATAATAAATCAAACAGGCAAAAAAATAACAGACGACCCTTTAACTTTTCTGAATAAAAACGATTTAATACGCAAAGAAAAACTAACAAATGCAGGGTATTTGTTGTTTACTAAAAAAGATACCGTAATTACAACAATTGAGTTAGGAAGGTTTCAATCAGAAATAATAATTAAAGATACAGACAGAACAAAAGCAGACATTTTAACACAAATTGAACAAGTACTTGACTTTGTAAAAAAACACATTAATAAAGAAGTTATTATTACTGGTGCCGCTCGCAATATTCAAAAATGGCAATACCCCATTGAAGCAATTCGCGAAATTGTATTAAATATGATAGTGCATCGCGATTATCGTTCATCTTCCGATTCAATTGTAAAAGTGTTTGACAATAAAATCGAATTTTATAACCCAGGTAGATTGCCCGAAAATATTACAGTAGAAGATTTATTGTCAAATAATTATAAGTCAACACCAAGAAATAAACTTATTGCCGATTTTTTTAAATCATTGGGATTAATTGAGAAATATGGTTCCGGTATTAAAAGAATTGTTGATTATTTTATCGCAAATAATTTACCGAGCCCTGAGTTTAAAAATATTTCAGATGGGTTTTTGGTAACTGTTTATTCTGGAAAGTATTTTAGCTCTTCAGAAAATGTTACAGAAAATGTTACAGAAAATGTTACAGAAAATGTTACAGAAAATCGGATTAATATATTAATAAAATTAATAACCGACAATCCAAAAATTACAACAACAGAACTGTCTGAAAAATTAAATGTTACCAGAATGACCATCCATAGGGATTTGGATGATTTGAAAGCAATTAATCGGATTAAGCGTATTGGACCAGATAAAGGCGGGTATTGGGAGGTAAAAAAATGAGTAATTTTGCAGAAAAAAGAATGTAACTATTCATTATCCATAAGAATTATCACGCAAAGGTGTTCACCCCGTTAGATAGATAGCTTAAAAAATAAACGAAAGTGAAATTTTAATTATCTAACGGGGCAGGAAACGCAATGAAAATAGAAAAAGAAATATAGTAACAAAAATATGATTATGAGAAGCTTATTGTTTAACTTATAAACACAACTTAAGCATGCAATAAAAAAATCATAAATGATTTTTTTTAACTCTGAATGCTTGATACTTTGAGAGCATTGCGACTTTGCGAGACAAAAGACAAAATAAGTTTAATAAAAAAACATTAACTTTGATACTGATTAGTTACAAAAGAACTGAACAATAAATGGGAAAAAAATTATCAGAAAACGAAATAAAAGAAATTCTAAAAGCTGCTTTTTGGGATAAGGAGGTAGATATTAATTTATTATATAATTCAATAATTGATAAGAATAATAATTTTTATCCTATTGATTCTACTTTTTTGTTTTCACGTATTTTATTAAGTGTTAAATGGCACTATTTATTAAAAATTGTTCCTAAAGAAAAATGGATTATAATGTTAGATACCACTGTAATTGAAAGACTTTTTCCGAAAAGTTTAAAAAATAAATTTTATTATGCAAGAAAAATTTTATTACAATAAATTATATTCATTTCAGGACGAGGTATTAAAATTGATTGACTTAGCTGAAACAGATTTTTATTTGACTGGAGGTACGGCTTTAAGCAGGGTTTATCTCAAACATAGATATTCTGATGATTTAGATTTTTTTATAAATAATTCTAATAAATTTTCCACTTTTGTAAACAAGATTAATAATATATTAACAAAACAATATAAAGAAAAAATTGAAATAATTACCACTGCTGATTCTTTTGTGAGACTTCATTTAAAAAAGGATGATATAATATTAAAAATTGACTTTGTTAATGATATAGAATACAGATTTGGACAATTGATAAAATGGGAAAAATTTTCAAAAATTGATAATCAATTTAATATACTTAGCAATAAAATATCAGCTTTGCCACGTTACGCCGAAAAAGATGTAGCCGATATTTTATTTTTAGCGTATCATTTTAATTTCAACTGGGAAGATATTATTAATGATGCACAAAAAAAGGATATTTGGGTAAATGCTATTGATGTTTCAAAAATAATTGACAGTTTCCCAATAGAAAAATTCAGCGAAATTAAATGGATTTCTAAAGTTAAAGAAGAAATGTTATTTAATGATTTAAAAATAGTTGCTAAAGAAATATTAATTGGTTCAGATAATTCTTTAAAAAAGTAAAATGAGCGATACTGCAATAAAAGTCGAAAACCTTTCTAAAAAGTACACCATAGGAGCCAAAGCCAGCGGTTCTTTACGCGAAACTATTGTACACAAATGGAATTCTTTATCTAATAAAACAAATTGCAATAATGAAGAATTTTGGGCATTAAAAGATATTTCGTTTGAGGTTAAACAAGGCGAGATTCTTGGAATTATTGGAAAAAATGGTGCCGGTAAAAGCACGTTGTTAAAAGTTTTGTCGCGGATAACTGAACCAACATCGGGGCGTTTTGTTATAAATGGCAGAGTTTCTTCGCTATTAGAAGTTGGCACCGGGTTCCATCCAGAACTTACAGGGCGTGAAAATATTTATCTAAATGGAACTATTCTCGGCATGACCCGCAAAGAAGTAAAGCAAAAATTTGATGAAATTGTTGATTTTTCCGGTGTCGAAAAATTTATTGATACCCCAGTAAAACATTACAGTTCCGGTATGTATGTTCGATTGGCTTTTGCTGTTGCTGCCCATTTAGAGCCAGAAATATTAATTATTGACGAAGTGCTTGCTGTAGGCGATGCTGAGTTTCAAAAGAAATGTTTAGGGAAAATGGGGGATGTAAGTAAAAAAGATGGGAGAACTGTTTTATTTGTAAGTCATAATTTGAGTTCTGTAAAACAATTATGTAATCATGGACTTCTATTGTTTAACGGATTACTTAAATGTAATGATTTAATTCATAATGTAATAAAGACATACCAAAATATTTCAATTAAACAGGATTATATTGCACTTAATAAAAAGAAAGAAATATACATTAGTGAAGCAAAATTATTAGAGAACATTGAAAATAACTCTAATGAGTTTTATTTTGATCAAAGCATTTATTTATCTTTTGTTGTAATATCAAATATAATAATTGACTATACATTCTTGCTTCTTATTAGAATTATGGATAGCAATAATAATGTGTTATTTAGTTGTGAAACATCGTTAATTAAAGATAAAAAGGAATATGTTTTAAAGTTACCATCTGAATCACTTGTTAAGGGCGAATATAAAGTTAATGGTCTGATTTACAAACCTGCAGTTGCGATATATGATAATGTTGAAGAATGTTGTAATTTTATAATACTAAATAACAACAAACAGTTTTCACATTTAGAAACATTTGATATAGGTAAAGTTTATTTTAAACAGTGTTGGTTATAAATAAAAAAAAATGAAGAGTTTTTTTTGCTGTTTTCAATTATAATTTAAATAACGATTAATTTTTAAAATTATGTTTAAAGAAAAACTAATAAAATATAAAGAAGAAAAAACAGTTAATAATTTTCATAAACTCTATTATAATTCATCAAAACAAACTTGGCAAAACACTTTTTGGATGGGTATTCCCATATGGAAATGCCCACTTGACTTATGGATTTATCAAGAAATGATTTATGAAATGAAACCTGACATTATTATCGAAAGCGGAACAGCATATGGTGGAAGTGCAATGTACTTATCTTCAATATGTGACATAATAAATTCAGGAAAAATTATCACGATTGACATTGCTGAAACTCCTTATGGAATTGAGAAAGATAAAACAACTATTCATCGTCCTGTTCATAAAAGAATTCAGTATCTTAAAGGATCGTCTGTTGATAATAAAATAATCCAGCAAGTTATTAAAGATATTTCCTCAACTGACAAAGTAATGATTATATTAGATTCTGATCATACAAAAGAACACGTTTTAAATGAGTTAAATAGTTATAAAAATATTGTCACTAAAGGTAGTTATATTATTGTAGAAGATACCAACATTAATGGTCACCCTATAAAAAAATCATTTGGGCTTGGTCCAATGGAAGCTATTGAGGAATTTCTGAAGCATAATTATAATTTTATTATAGATAAAACAAAAGAAAAATTTTTCATGTCATTCAATCCGAAAGGATATTTAAAAAGAATACTATAGATTTTTGTTTTATAACCGAAACAGATTTTTACCTTTATAATAAAAGGATTGAAATAAAAAAAATAAATGAAAAATTGGTTTACAAAAATAAAAACATATTATAATTGGGGTAGTCGATTTTTAAATAACTCATATCATTCATCAACTAAAGCAAGAATAGAAGAAGAAATTAATAAAAAACCTTTCCGTACTGAGTTGATTAATTATCTATTGAATAGTTTTGGAGAGAAACAAACCGTTTATTTAGAAATAGGTGTTCGAAATCCAGAAGACAATTTCAATCACATTAATGCAAATGAAAAATATAGTGTTGATCCTGGAATAGAGTTTAAGGAAAATCCTGTTGATTTTAAAATCACTAGCGATGATTTCTTTAATCAACTAAAATTAGGTAAAATACTAAATCCAGCAATCCGATTTGATGTAATTTTTATTGACGGGTTACATATAGCAGAACAAGCTGAACGAGATATTAACAACTCTTTGCAATTTATTAATGAAGATGGATTTATTATTTTACATGATTGTAATCCGCCAACAGAATATCATGCTAGGGAAGAGTATTGTTATGATTTATCACCTGCCCAAAAATATTGGAATGGAACAACTTGGAAAGCGTTTGTTAATTTCAGAAAGAGAAAGGATTATTTTTCTTGCTGTGTAGATTCTGATTGGGGATTAGGAATAATAAGTAAAAAAATCAAATTCGGCATTTCTAATAAAATTGAAAATAATTTTTACGAATATAGTATTTTTAATTTAAATCGAAAAGAGTGTTTAAATTTAATTTCATTCGAAGAATTTAATAATTTAATTATAAATAAATTAATGTAGAGTGAAAATAAAATTATCAATAATAATAGTTAATTACAAAACACATCAACTTACGATTCTGTGTATTCAAAGCATTTTTAATACAGTAAAGGAAATTAATTATGAAGTTATTGTTGTAGATAATAATTCTGATGATGATTCTGAAAAACAAATTAAAAAGAATTTTCCACAAGTTATTTGGATTCAAAAAAAAGAAAATGATGGGTTTGGACGAGCAAATAATGTTGGAATAAAACACTCTAAAGGCAAATACATTCTGCTTTTAAATTCGGATATAATATTATTAACTAATACTGTTGAAAAATGTTTAAATGTAATTCGAAATGATAAAAGTATTGGAATTTTAGGATGTAAACTGCTGAATGAGGATGGTACAATACAAAAATCAACTTATACCGGTAATGGAAATGCAACCGACATTTTAAAAGATAATTTATTGCTTGATTATATTTTCAAACTACATAAAAAGAAAAAGAAAATAAAAGCATTAATGGGTTCATTTATACTTATTCCTAAAGTTGTACTTGATAAAGTTGGTTGGTTTGACTCTGACTTTTTTATGTATTCGGAAGATATTGACTTATGCAGAAGAATTGGGAAACAAGGATATAAAATATTCTATTATAACGAAGTTCAAGCAATTCACAAACACGGTGCCAGCTCATTGAATAAAGATTGGGCAATCAAACAAAACTATTTATCAAATGCACTTTTACAATATAAATCGTATGGAATATTTAACTATCTTTTATATCATGTAATATTTTTTGTAAATACTTTAACTAATCTTTTTGCAATGTGGTTTTTGGATGAAACTTACAGAAAAGGGTTTTGGCTTGAACAAAATTATTATTTTAGTAATATTTTGTGTTATTTTGCAATTCCATTTCTTTTTAAAAGAAAAATTGGTATCGGAAAACGATTATTTCGCAGAAATTAGAAAATTATGAAAAGTATATTAATAACCGGCGGTTGTGGCTTTATAGGAAGTAACTTGGCAATTGCCTTAAAAAAGGAGGGCTATTCTGTTGCTTGTTTTGATAATCTTTCCAGAAGAGGTTCTGAAATTCTCATGGATCGGATTAAAGAACATGGTTGTGATTTTATTTATGGTGATATACGCAACTATGAAGATTTTAGTAAACTAAAAGGCCAATATAATTTAATGTTGGAATGTAGTGCAGAGCCATCTGTATTGGTGGGAAGCTCTGGAGAAGATGCAAAATATATGATTAACAATAATTTGGTAGGATCTTTAAATTGTTTTGAGTTTTGTAGGAAAAGGAAAATAGCAATTATATTTATGTCAACATCTCGTGTTTATCCATATAATATAATTAATAACCGGAAGTTTGAAGAATCTTTATCCCGCTATGAATATGCTGATACATTTCCATGTATTAGTAAAAAAGGTATTTCCACTGAATTTCAATTAAATGGTTATCGGTCTTTATATGGAGCAACCAAGCTTGCCTCTGAATTTATATTAAAAGAGTACAGTATAAATTATTCGTTACCGGCTATTATCAATCGCTGTGGGATTATTGCAGGCCCATGGCAACTCGGGAAAGTGGATCAGGGTGTGTTTACTCATTGGCTCTCCAGTCATTTTTATAAAAAAAATCTGCAATATATTGGTTTTGGAGGTAAAGGCAAACAGGTTAGAGACCTTTTGCATATTAATGATATTATCGAATTAATTAAGCTACAAATAAAAAATATTAATAAATTTAAAGGGGATGTATTTAATGCAGGTGGTGCTTCTTTCTCAAATCTATCTTTAATTGAAACCACAAAAATATGTGAAGACATATCTTCTAATAAAGTCAAAATTATACAGGATATTAATAACAGGCCGGCAGATATAATTTGGTATATAACTAATAATGGTAATACTGAAAAGGTATTTTCATGGAAACCAACACTTCCCCCTAAAACTATTTTAACCGATATATTTAATTGGTTAAAAGAAAATGAAATTTTATTAAAAAAAATTTTAAACTAAAAAAATGAAAACAATAATTGTAACCGGAGCAGCAGGTTTAATTGGTTCAGAATCTGTGCGTTTTTTTTGTGAGAAAGGATTTAATGTTTTGGGAATTGATAATGATATGCGAAAATATTTTTTTGGAGAAGAAGCATCCACAAAATGGACACTTAACGACCTATCAAAGTATGAAAATTTTAAAAATCACACAATTGACATAAGAGATTTTAAAAGTATTAGTGAACTATTTAATGAATATGGTAAAGATATTGCACTTGTTATACATACAGCAGCACAACCATCCCATGATTGGGCCGCAAAAGAACCTTTTACCGATTTTGGAATAAATGCCAATGGCACTTTAAATTTATTAGAGGCAACCCGACAATACTGCCAGGATGCTGTATTTATATTTACTTCAACAAACAAGGTCTATGGCGATACTCCCAATTTTTTACCGCTTGAAGAGCTTGAATCCCGGTGGGAAATTAGTAAAACGCATAAATATTATGCGAATGGTATTAATGAGGAAATGTCTATTGACAATAGCAAACATTCTATTTTTGGCGCTTCAAAAGTTGCAGCAGATATAATGGTACAAGAATATGGAAAGTACTTTGGAATGAAAACAGGGGTATTTCGTGGAAGTTGTCTTACAGGACCAAACCACTCCGGAACTCAATTACATGGATTTCTTTCCTACCTTGTAAAATGCGATATTACTAGTAATCAATATACTATTTTTGGATATAAAGGTAAACAGGTTCGGGACAACATTCACAGTTATGATTTAGTAAATATGATATGGCATTATTACCAAAATCCAAAAGCGGGTGAAGTGTATAACGCTGGAGGTGGTCGTTTTTCAAATTGTTCAATACTTGAAGCAATAAAAATGTGTGAAGAAATCACAGATAAAAAAATGAACTACGTTTATTCAGCTCAGAATAGGATAGGAGATCATATTTGGTATATAAGCGATTTGACTAAATTTAAAATGCATTATCCTCAATGGCAACCCAAGTATAATATAAAAAATATTATGTCTGAGATTTATTATAGTATGTTAGAACGTAAAAAAATAAAAAATGAATTACGACAGAATTTATGAATATAGGTTTGCTGGAATTGGCAATGAAAAAAAAAATCAAGCATGGTTTGAAATTGCTGAATTTATTTATAAAAAATTAGATTCACCAAATAAAATATTAGATCCTGCTGCCGGATTTTGTGAATTTATCAATAATGTACCTTCTGAAGAAAAATGGGTTATTGATTTAAATGAACCTTTCATAAATAAATATTGTAAGCAAAATATTAATAAATTAATTGGAAATAATTTAGAAGTAGAAATACCCGAAAATTACTTTGATGGTATCTTTGTTTCTAATTTCCTTGAACATTTATATACCCAGGAACAAATAACTTTATTTTTAGGTAGAATGTACAAAACTTTGAAACCAGGAGGCAAAATAGCTATAATGGGGCCAAATTTTAAATATTCTTATAAAAATTATTTTGATTTTGCAGATCATACGATGATTTTAACCGAACTAAGTCTTGCAGAGCATCTCTATGGTGCCAATTTTTTTATTGATAAAATTTATTCTCAATTTTTGCCCATTTCTTTTCGGGGCAAATTACCACTTATTCCATTTTTAGTAAAATTATATTTGAGATTGCCTTTTTTTTGGAAAATATTCGGGAAACAGTTTTTATTAATCGGAAAAAAGTAAATAAATGATTCCGCATATTATTGAAAATATCTTTTCTTATGTATTTAATTTTGCAAATAGATTTGCATCTGGTAAATATTGGTATTTAAAAATGGCGGTTCTGTGCTATATCTTAACGCTGCTATTTTCTTTTCCAAACTATAATCAGGGAGAAAAATGGATGCGTGAAGGGATAAATAAACAAATTGAACAACCATTTACTTATCATGATTACCCACCTGAAAGTCATCTTGCAAAAAGAACATTTAGGATAACAATGCCGCTAATTGGGAAACTTTTAAACTTGAATATAACAGGACTGCTAATTTTGCAAAGTTTTTTTGGGTTTTTATTTTTTATTCTTATTTCCAAATTGGTCTTTGCAATAACTTCAGATAAGGTCTTATCTTTTATTATTTGTTTGGGCTTTACTGTAGTATATGTGGGGAAAGCATGTTTTATTGATGGTGGCTTATTTGATGGAACAGCATTTTTCCTTCTTATAATAGCAATGTGTTTTAGAAATTCGTTGCTGATATTTTTTTGTGTTTTCCTTGCTTGTTACACTGACGAAAGAGCGTTTATCTCTTCATTCATGTTGATTTTATGGTGGATTCTAAATGAAAATAATTATAAGAACATAAAAATACGAGACATAATAATTCCTAATAGATTTGTTCGCGTTGTTTTATTAAGCATTTTTGCTGTATTTGTTACTAGACTTTATTTACAATATTTATTTTATGCTTCTGCCCATATAGTAGAATTGTCAGATGTAGGGTTCGCAACTTTAAAATCACAGTTAAACATTGTATTATTTGGATTATTTAGCGGAATTGAATTTTTTTGGATATTAATATTTGTTGGGGCTTTAGTATTATTTCAATATAAGAAATTTATGTTATTATTTGGATATATGGCTCTAATAACTTCAATAATAATTACTGCAAGTATAGTTGCTGATCAAACAAGAAGTATTGCATATATTTTCCCTATGGTTTTTATTGCTTTAAAAATAGTTTATCAGGATTTTTCACAATCAGCATTAAGAAAATTACTATTAACGATTGTTTTTATTTCATTTTTATTTGGAACTTATGATGTAGTGGGTCCAAAAGTATGGTGGATTTTTCCACTACCAGTCCAATTGCTAACAGCCGGTCAATGAATCTATCAGTTATTATACCCGCCTATAATGAAGAAGAAGTTATAAAAAAAACTATAATCTCTTTATTTGAAATACTGACTCAAAACAATATCCCCCATGAAATTTTTGTAATAAATGATAATTCTACGGATTCAACGGAAGATATATTAATAAATTTATTAAATTCCATACCCACTTTGAGATATGAAACCAATAAAGGGCATAACGGTTTTGGATATGCAGTTCGTTATGGCATAGAGAGGGTTTCAGGAGATTGTGTCGCTATATTTATGGCTGATTTATCAGATTCCCCGGCGGATTTGGTTTTATTTTATCAAAAGATGAAAGAGGGTGATTTTGATTGCGTTTTTGGAACAAGATGGAGCAAAGGAGGAAAGGTAATTGATTACCCACTTTTAAAAAAAGTAATTAATCGGATTGCAAATTTTATTATTAGAATATGTTTCAAAATTAAATATGATGACACAACAAATGCATTTAAGTTATATAAACGTAAAACTCTTGACGGACTTAAGCCATTTATAGCTCCGCACTATAATTTGACTATTGAACTCTCATTAAAGGCAATTATTCGCGGTTATTCGTATGCTGTTTTACCAAATTTATGGACAAATAGAAAATGGGGTGAATCGAAATTTAAAATTAAGGAAATGGGATCCAGATATCTTTTTATTATGTTATATTGTTTAATTGAAAAATATTTCTCTAAAAATGATTTTAAAAAAAGAACCTGAACAACTTTTAAATGAGATCAGACAAGGCGGATACAGTAAAAGTATGCAGCCACTAGTAAGCGTTGTTACAACAGCATATAATATTGAGAAATATCTGCCTACTGCTATCGAAAGTGTTTTATCTCAAAAAACAAATTTTAAAGTTGAAATGATAATTGGAGAAGATTGCAGTACTGATAAAACATTGGAAATAGCGTTAAATTACCAAAAAAAATATCCCCAAATTATTAAGGTTTTAATTCCCGAAAAAAATCAAGGAATTACACCAAATTGCATTAATACACACAATGCATGTAAAGGAAAATATATCGCTTTATTAGATGGTGATGATTATTGGACTACCAATAGCAAATTGCAATTGCAAATAGATTTCTTAGATAAAAATCCAGACTATGCGGGATCTGCTCACCAAGCTAAAATTATTTACAATAATTCTAACAAGGAAGATTTCTTTGGGCAAAATACAGATGCTGAATTTGGGGTAATGGATACTATATCAAACAGAAAATTTCATACTTCTTCACTTGTTTATCGTAAAGAAGTTTGGGATAAAGTGGGAGGCATCCCTTCGGGTGTCGCAGTTTCCAATGATAGAGCAATTTACCCTATGGTGGCAATTTTTGGAAAAATTAAATATTTTAAAGAGGTTATGTGTATATACCGTCAAACCGGATTTGGTATTTCTTCACGCGCAACCTATGAGCAAATAAAAACAGAATTATTGATGATACCATGGCTAAGGAATATAGATAAAAAGTTCCCACTTATTAGGTTTAAATCTTTTTTACACTACTCTATTTATACAAATCCAATTAAAATTAGTTTTTTACCTTTAGTACAACATTATTTTCTTTTTGTAATTTGTTCTTTTTCATATTTTCCAGGTAATTTAGGAGATTTAAAGCATGGAACATTTGAATTTTTTAAAAAACTTAATTTCTAATATGTTCAAAATAAAGTCAATATATCAAAATACCGTTTTATATAGGTCTTATATTAAGTGGCTTATTTACATAGATAACAAAAATATTCTCAATGAAAACAATAAGGTAAGAGGCCCATTAATTGATAAATATTTACCAAAAAATAAAACAGGTGCAGAATTAGGAGTCTTGTTGGGAAATTTTTCAAAAATTTTGTTAAAATATTCTAATGCAAAGGAATTGCATTTGGTTGATCTGTGGTACTTCTTTGGTTCGGAATGGAATTGGGCAGGTGGAAATGCCAGTACTGTTGATGCACTAATAAAAGTATTAAAAGAAAATAAAAAAGAAATAAACGAAAGTAAAATAATCGTTCACGTTCAAGATGATTTGATTTTTTTAAAAGAAAAACCAGATAACTACTTTGATTGGGTGTACATTGATTCTGCACACGAATATGAACACACTATTAAAGAACTGGAATTATTAATTAAGAAGGTGAAACTTAATGGAATTGTATGTGGAGATGATTGGAGGCCAAATCCTATTCACAGACATCATGGAGTTTATAAAGCTGTAATGGAATTTGTAGAAAAAGGATATTTTGAGATTTTGTATTCTAACGATCAAGATTTACAGTGGTTTTTAAAACTGGTATTAAAATAAATCTTTTTATTTATGTTAAATACATTAATTATTGAAATTCCTTATGGAGGGCTTGGCGACCACTTATTTCATAGCCATTTGCCTAGAATTGCAAAAATTACTGGAAAATATGACAAAGTTTACATCTCTAACAAATCACTATATAGACATTTAGATAATAAATTAATAATCTGGGAATTGAATCCTTATGTAGATGGATTTATTGATAAACCTGGAAAAACATGTGATTTAAAAAACATTTTATCAAACATTAAAACTGTAAGTAATTTGCTGGATGAAATCATGTGTTTTTATGATTTAGACGATGGCACTCGAATGCACGAACCGGAAATTTATTATAATCCTATTTTTATTAAAGAATATAATAAAATAATCTTTGATCCAAACTATCTTTCGTGGGTGGGTAAAATTGATAAAGAAGACATGATGTGGTTTTTAAAGAAAAGGAATTATTCTTTTGAGGCAATTATGAAAATAAGAACAGAAAAAGTACTTTATATACCAAAACCTAATGATTTGTTCATAGAAACACCCACTTTACAAGATTTTTGTGATTTAATTTATTCATCTAAAGAACTTTTTTGCTTAACTTCAGGAACAGCAACATTAGCTGCTGCAATTGGAAAACCTGCTATTGTGTTTTATGGTGCTAATCAAGGAAAGGGTTTTCGACATTCAAAAATGCATCAATATATTTTAATACCAAAAAATCCTTTTAACAGAATATTACGTAAATTTAAAAAAAATATTGCAAGATAAAAAATGAGCAGAATTACCATAGGCATGCCCGTATACAACGATGTTAATTTCATCGAAGAATCTATTAAAAGTATTTTAACTCAAACATACAAAAATTTTGAATTTATAATTTCTGACGATTGTTCAACAGATGGAAGTGATTTAATTTGCAAAAAATACTTAATAAAGGATTCTCGAATTAGATACATTAGACAACCTAAAAATTTAGGAATTTCAAAAAATATGGAATTTCTATTAAAGCGAGCAAATACTAAATATTTTATGTGGGCAGGCGATGACGATATTTTAGCACCAACTTTTATAGAAACTCTAATAAAATCAATAGAAAACAATATAGATTCAATCTCTGCTTTCTGTACTTTTTCGTCTATTAATGAAAAAGGAAATATTACTACAGGAAAGCAAAACTTTGACTATTCTAACTCAAATAAATTAAAGAGGTTAAGTAATTTTATTAGAAATTCGAACGATACTTTTGGCTATGGCATTTTTATAACCAACGAAATAAAAAAAGTAAAATTTCCTGTTTGGTGGTGGCCAAATAAAAAATGCCCTTACAACAATATCTTTCCAAGTTTATGTTTTTACCTTGCAAAAGGCAATTATATACACAATTATGGAGAACCTTTATTTTTTAAAAGAGAAAAATCAAAAGAATCTTCTAACTATAGAACGCCTTTTTCATCAAATGGACTCAAAGACTCTTTTGCTTTTTTTTTAAGACGATTTTATTTAGTGTGTTTTTCAACTAAAATGATAATAAAAGGTGGTGGAATAATTTTAGCTTCACTTTTCTTTCCAAAACTTATAATTTATTGGTTTTTTATTCCATCTTGGAAACAAATTAAAATGGCTTTTAATTCTTTTTTTCATTCCGATAATTTATTATAATATTGCAACTGCATAATTCCTAAATATAAATTTATTAACACATGGTAATTGTAAATTACAATATTGGCAATATAAGTTCTATAGCTAACATGTTGCAAAAAATTGGACATAAAGCAACTGTAACAAATAACCCAGATACTATTGCGAATGCAAATAAAATAATATTATCCGGTGTTGGGGCTTTTAATAATGGCATGTTACAATTATCAAACCTTAATTTATTGGAAGTTTTAAATGAAAAAGTATTACACGACAAAGTTCCTGTTTTGGGAATTTGCCTTGGAATGCAATTGATGTGTAAAAAAAGTGAAGAAGGAACTGTGCCAGGACTTTCGTGGATTGATGCAGAAGTTATTAGATTTCGGAATTCTGATTTGTTTCAGGATATGAGAATACCGAATATTGGATGGAATGATTTAAAATTTGAAAAAAAAAGTAAACTATTTACCGATATTGACGACCCAAAATTTTACTTTTTACACTCGTATCACTTAAATATCAATAAATCAGACTCAACCTCAACGACTATTTTATCTACTTCACATTACCATTACGATTTTATTTCAGCTATTGAGCAAGATAATATTCTTGGAGTTCAGTTTCATCCCGAGAAGAGCCGTAAATATGGTATGAAATTATTGAAAAATTTTGTTGAATTGTATTAAAATGCCTATAAAAAGAATTATACCATTATTATTGTTAGATAACGAGGATCTTATTAAAACTATTAAGTTTGCTCAGAAAACTTATGTTGGAGACCCCGTAAATACTATTAAAATTTTTAACGATAAAGAAGTTGACGAAATAATATTGTTTGATATAAATGCAAGCAGGCAAAAATTAAAAATTAATTTTAATTTACTTAATGAAATTGCAGGCGAATGCTTTGTCCCTCTATGCTATGGTGGCGGAATTAAAGATATTGATACGATTGCTGAAGTTTTAAATGCTGGCATTGAGCGAGTATCATTGAATAGTTTTGCCATTCAAAATCCCACTTTTGTGGAACATGCTGCAAATAAATTTGGAAGTTCTACAATTCTGGTTTCAATTGATTATAAAAAAGATGTGAGTGGGCATTATGCTGTTTTTACTCATGGCGGAACAAAAAAAATAAAATCCCATCCTGTTGAAATTGCAAAAATAATGGAAGATGCCGGTGCAGGAGAATTGTTAATTCAATCAATTGACAGGGATGGCACATTTACAGGTTACGATTTGGAACTTCTTTGCCAAGTTGTTTCTAGTGTAAAAATCCCTGTTATTGCATGCGGTGGAGCTAAAGATGTTAATTCTTTAAGGGAAGTTTTAACTATGGGGGTATCTGCTGCTGCTGCCGGTGGTCTTTTTTTATTTAAAGGAAAACATAGGGCTAAACTTATTAATTATCCATTATCAGGATTTAATTACAATGCATAAACAAACAATTTGTAAGAGATGTATAATTGACAACATTGTCTATCCAGACATTACTTTTGATAAAAATGGAATTTGTGATATTTGCAATATTTTTGATAATTGGAATAAAACAAATCAAAAACTATCTGACACTCAAAAACATAATGCTCTTCAAAATCAAATAAATGAAATAAAAAAGGTATCAAAAAAAAATGAATACGATTGCATTTTAGGACTGAGTGGTGGTGTTGATAGTAGTTATCTTGCCTTACTCGCAAAAGACTGGGGGTTGAATCCATTATTAGTGCATATTGACAATTGCTGGAATTCTGAATTTGCAGTAAGCAATATTGAAAAAGTAATAGATTATACCGGTTTTGATTTATATACTTATGTTGTTCATTGGAAAGAAATAAGAGACCTCGATTTAGCTTTTCTCTATGCTTCGGTTGTTGATACTGACTTGCCTAACGAAATGCCATTTGTGGCGATGCTTTATAAATTGGCTAAAAAATTTAAAGTTAAACATATTCTTACCGGATATAATAACAATTCAGAGGGATGGATGCCTCCAAATGTTACTCATTATAAACTCGACACGCTAAATATCAGGGCAATTCATAAAAAATTCGGAAAGGTGAAATTAAAAACTTATCCAACTATTGGTCCTTTTATGGTTTTTTATTTTGAACAAATTCTTGGAATACATTATATTAACCCCCTCGACTTAATTAATTTTAATAAAAATACAGCGAAACTTATTTTACAGGAAAAAATCAAGTGGAATGATTATGGAGATAAGCATTGTGAAAATATTTTCACAAGATTCTATCAGTCGTATATACTTCCCACAAAATTTAATATTGACAAAAGAAAATTTCATCTTTCCAGTTTAATTTGTTCCGGGCAAATATCTCGCGATAAAGCTTTAAGTATTATTAAAAATCCCGTTTATAGTAATTCGTTTCTTTTTAATGAGGATTTCGAGTTTTTTTTAAAAAAATTAAAATTGTCTGAAAAAGATTTCATGCATATTATGAACACTCCTATTAAAAAACATACCGATTATCCTTCATATATAAATTATTATAATTTTTTCAAACCAATTTATAAACCAATAAAAAATATGTTTAGGAAGATACGGATAATTTGATAAAAAAATTAAACTTACTAACTGATGTTACGCATGAAATTTCAAAAAATTTTATTTTAGCATCCAATCCCTATGTTCCATCCCGAAACTTCGGTATGGAACAATCAGATTTTAAACATCTAAACAATATTAATATTATCCCGAAGGGATAAAACGTTTATAGAAAATTAAATGAAACGTGATGTACGACTCCTTCGGAGTCGAAGAAATATAAATCATTCTACAAGCTATAAATGTATGATGCCTTCGTCATCAAATTGCTTCGATATTAAACATCTGTAAAACATTAATAATA
>MENF01000154.1 GCA_001769035.1 Bacteroidetes bacterium GWA2_32_17 | reverse complement strand
GTTACTGTTACTGTGTAATTTGTTGAAGAACCTGGACTAACAGTTATTGAAGCAGTATTTCCGCCATTACTCCATATATAACTTGTTCCTCCCGAAGCTGTTAAAGTAGCAGATTGACCATTACATATTGTTGATGTTGCTGGGCTTATCGAAGCTGTTGGCAAATTATTTACAGTAATTAAAATGTTTAATGTTTGCCTGTCGCCACAAACTCCTGTAACTTCTAACGAATAAGTCTGGCTATATACAGGTGTAACGGTAATATCCTGTGTTGTTTGCCCGCCAGGTGACCATAAATAACTCGAAGCTCCATCTGGACCATGCAAAACTATAGTTTGCCCTATACAAATTGAAGATGATGCGGTTGTAATATTTGTAAACTGAACTCCTGCACTTGCAGTAATTGAGTAACTACAAATATCACCGGCAAAGCCATCAATCATTAAATAATAATCGTTGCCAATTGTTAAATTATTTGCAGTTATTGTTAATAATGAAGAACCTTCTTTAAAATCAGAAACAGGTGTAAAATTACAACAAGAACCATTCGATGAAAACATTTGCATTTGAATGCCACCTGATGGATAACTTCCTACAAAACAATTATATATATTAACTGTTAAAGTTGCAGTTGTATTTGATGCTGTAAATCGAATCCATGAATTATTATCAATTCTGACATCGCAATTTGGAGCACCCGTTCCCCAAGAACCACCCAAACCAAAAATACCGTATTGGCAAGTTCCTGGAGTATAAGTATATGTTGGAGGGTCATTCATTTCTGCATTTCCGCGCATATTACAAGGTCTATCAACAGAATATGCTGCACTAGTGGTTCCGGTATAACCATTTAAATCACAAATATATAACGAACCGCCACAATTGTCATTTTCGGGAGTTGAAACACAAATTCCAAAATTTCCAGTTGTATTTCCGTTAAAAGCCCAATATCTTAAATAAACAGTAGTTCCTGGTGTTAAACCTGAAGCTAAAATAAATGGCTTATAATCATTTGCTATGCTAGGATAATTATAATCATCTGAGCAGGCAATTTGAGTTAACGAAGAGCAAATTCCTGAATATAATGCCATTACTCCATCAGAAATTCCATAAGATGGTTGAGCAGTAATACTAATTATACCACTTGAAGGAACTGTTATAGCAAACCAAACATCTTTAGGTTGAGGTGAATTGTTAAATCCTCCTTGTTGTGGAGCAGAACCTCCTGCACAAGAACTTGGAGTTGGCGAAGTAGTTGATGTTGTTGCACCAGTAGTAGTAAAATTTAAAAAATTACAAGATGAAGTAACCTGAGGCAAAACTATAGCATTACACGGCTCATCATTACTTGGAGTTGGAGTAGCTGCACCCACAATACAAATTTGAAAAGGAGCTCCGCCTGTACTTGCATAATAATCGTAAACTCTTATATAATAAGTGTTTCCGGGAATTAATCCCACTGCATTAATAACTTCATTATCATCGGTAAAACCAATATCCATGCAGGTTATGGAAGTTAGTGTTGCACATGCACCTGCAAATAATTCAACAACTGCATCCATGCTTACTGAAGGGTCAACTGTAATAGTTTGAACTGAATTAGTTGCTACAAATTTAAACCAAGCATCATCATCGGCAGTTCCTGCACAACCAACCTGCGATTGTGTTGCTCCTAACGATGTTGAATTAGTATAACTGCACGATGTATTAACATTTAACAAAGTAGCATTTGCACAATTATCATTTGATGGAGGAGTTGGAGCGGTTGTAACACATATTGTAAATGTTCCGCTTCCCGAACCTGCATAATAATGATAAATTCTTATTGTATAAACATTTCCAATTGTTAAGCCATTTGCATATATTGTTTCAGTTTCACCAGTTAAACCATTGTCCATACAACTTATAGAATTTAATGACGAACAAATTCCTGAAAATAATTGAACAACAGGGTCCATACTTGCAGAAGGAACAACTGTTATCATGTGATTTGTAGCGGTTGCCGTAAACTTATACCAAACATCATCATCGGCAGTTCCTACACAACCTGCAATTGTTTGTGTAGCACCAATTGTTGTGCCCGATGTTGGGGAACTGCAATTAGCAGTAACTGCAACAACCGTAGCAGCAGAGCATCCGTCAGATTGAGCTTTTATATTTGTTATTACAAATAACAAAATAATAATTGTGTATATTGTTTTTGTTTTCATATTATTTTGTTATAAAATCAACAAATTCTAAATCATTTTTTAAAATCAATTGCTTAATTACAGACATATCAAAATTCTCAATATTTTCGGTTCCTGTAATATTTTCTGAAACACTAAGAATTAACTGACCTTTACCACTTTCCCATTTGCAAATAAATTTAATATCCGAAATTCCTTTAACTTTTTGCAAATCCGATTGGAGGTTATCAAGCTGTTGTTGCTCAATAATTTTTTGAATTGTGTAAACACATTCTGTCTTTTTTGTATAACGATAATCGCTGTTTTGAGAATAAGCAAATACTCCCAAAAAGATAAACAATAGTATAAAAAATATTTTTTTCATGATATTTTAAAATTATTTATTATGCAAATATAGAAAATTTCAAACATATATGTTTTTTAATATCAGAAAACTGCTCAAATTTTATTTACTTTGTATTTTAAAAAAAGCATTAAATTTTATTTTATGATAAAAATTGAAAACAAAATAGTAAACAAAGGCGTTAGAAAAAAAGCTATTGAACGTTTTAAAGAAAAGGGAATAATTTTGCCAACATTTGCCCAAATGAGGAATCCTGAGTTAATTCCTGATAAAGTTAAAAACAAATTAAAAAACATTGGTTTGTGGGAACTCAATCCACTAAACCTATTTCGTATAAATTGGCATAACGAGCCAAAAGAAAAAGGTGGTTTATTTGGTGGCGTAAATTATATTGAAATACCCAAAGCTATTAGTGGCGTTGCTCCACGAATTGTATTAATAATAGGCAAATGGTTTCCAACAGGTGCACATAAAGTTGGTGCAGCCTATGGCTGCCTGGCGCCACGCATTATTTCTGGCGAATTTGATCCAACTTACAACAAAGCTGTTTGGCCATCTACAGGAAATTACTGTCGTGGCGGTGCATTCGACTCAGAAATAATGGGTTGCGATGCTGTTGCAATTTTACCCGAAGAAATGAGCAAAGAACGTTTTGCATGGCTAAAAGAAATTGGTGCAGAAGTTATTGCAACACACGGTTGTGAGTCGAATGTAAAAGAAATTTACGATGCTTGTTGGGATATTAGAAAAAACAGAAAAGATTGCATTATTTTTAATCAGTTTGATGAATTTGGAAATCCAACATGGCATTATAATGTTACAGGATATGCATTGGAAGAAGTTTATAACCAATTAAAGAATCCAAAAAACAATTTTGCTGGATATATTTCTGCAACAGGTTCTGCAGGGACAATTGCTGCTGGTGATTTTTTAAGAACAAAGCACCCACAGATTAAAGTTGTTGCATCCGAAGCACTTCAATGTCCTACGTTATTAATGAATGGTTTTGGTGGACATAGAATTGAAGGAATTGGCGACAAACACGTACCTTGGGTACATAATGTTAAAAACACAGATGCAGTTGTAGCTATAGACGATGAAGATTGCATGAGAATTTTCCGTTTATTTAACGAAAAAGAAGGACAACAATATTTAAAATCAATGGGCATTAGCCAAGAAAATATTGATTCATTAGAATTATTAGGCATTTCTGGAATCTCAAATTTGCTTTCTGCAATTAAAACTGCAAAATATTTTGAAATGACTTCTGATGATGTAATAATGACAATTGCCACAGATTCAGCAGTTATGTATCAATCACGATTAGAAGAACTTAAAATGGAAAGAGGAGAATATAAAAATATTCAGGCAATTAAAGATTTTGAAAAATGCCTTTTGGGTACTACAACTGATTACATCAAAGAATTAACATATACAGACCGTAAAATGATTCATAATTTAAAATATTTTACATGGGTAGAACAACAGGCAAAAGATATTGAAGACCTCAACCAACTTTGGTACGACCGTGAAATTTGGGATAAAATATTCCATCAAAACGAAGCATGGGATAAAATGATAAATGAATTTAATGAAGAAACTGGAGTTTTGAAAAATTTATAAATTTTTAATCAATTATAAACTATGCAAATATCAAATCCAATAATCTCAAAGTTCCGAGAACAGATTTTAAAGTCCAACTAATAAATTTTAATTCCTGTGCGTTTAATTTCATTAATAAAAGGGTTGTTGGTTATAAATTCATCTGGACTAAAATGATGAACTTCCACATCAGGATATTTAAAGTTAATCAAAGCAGTTTGCCTTGAATTTTCAATAATATTTTTCCCAAAAGAATTTGAGATAAGGGCAATATCAACATCAGAATAAGCATTTGCCTTCCCCTTTACCCATGAACCAAACAGGTAGCCCTCTATTATAGGTATCCCACTGTCAATACAAGCTTTTATAAAAAAATATGCTATTCGTTTTCCATCTGTTGTTTTATCCATAACATTTGATTTTTTACTTCAGTTATTAATTTTTTACAAACATCTAAAGTAACAGTACTTTCAAGTTTTTTCAAATAATCGCCATATCTTCCTGCCGCCTGAAATTGGTTCATTTCTGCATAAAACAATTTTTGTTCATCTGACAATTCATTGTTACATTCTTTAAGCAGGCGGATTAAATTGTGAATGAAAGGATAATTTTGGCTTTCATTTATATAAACCCATAATGCTTTGCACAGTTTTTCCAAAGTCAGGTGAGCCCAGAATAATGACTGCCCGTAGTAACCTGCCTGAAAAAGAGCTTCAGTAGCACCAAAATCTTCATCTGCTTGTTTGATTAAAAATTGTATGTGTTGTTCGTTTGTCATTTTTTAAATTTCACTTTATAATATTTACTGAATTCAATCCAACATCTTATATCTTTGCAAAATGTAAATTTTTATTTATACAAAAATAGTGAAAATTATTTATTAATTCTTAAAAAATTAAATTTATCCCTTTAATAGATTTTGCTTATTTTTACAAATATTATTTTTTAATAATCTATTGATTGGAATAGACTTAATTTATTTTTTTATATGCTCAATAAATTCCATTATACTTGTATTGATTGCGGAAAAACAATTGAATCATCAAAAGTTGTTTATTTATGTGATACTTGTCAAAAACAAAATAGCGAAACGCAACCACCTTATGGGGTTTTAAAAACAGAATATAACTATTCTGAAATTAGAGCAAGGTTATCACTTGTTTGTGGAGACACGGACAAAGGCGATAATATTTTTAACAAATTAGAAAATACTGGATTCATTGACATTCTTCCAATAAAATCAGCACAAAGTTTACCCAACTTAAAAGTTGGAAATACACCACTTTATAAAATATCTTCGATAAATAATACTGATTTTGAATTTGATTTATTTTTAAAAGATGACTCGCAA
Source organism: Bacteroidetes bacterium GWA2_32_17 (assembly GCA_001769035.1). Lineage (GTDB taxonomy): Bacteria > Bacteroidota > Bacteroidia > Bacteroidales > GWA2-32-17 > GWA2-32-17. Next base: position 15,178 of record MENF01000154.1, on the reverse strand, counting down.
AACCCAACATTTTCTTTTAAAGACAGGGCTTCGGCAATAGTTTCAGCTTATGCAAAAGAAAATAATATTGACACGATTGTAGCGGCATCTACCGGAAATGCAGGTTCATCACTTGCTGGAATTTGTGCATCACAAAAACAAAGAGCAATAATTTTTGTTCCGGCAAATGCACCAAAAGCAAAGCTTACACAAATAATGATGTATGGTGCACAAATTGTTCCCATTGCAGGCACTTATGATAATGCTTTTGATTTGAGTATTGAAGCAACAAAAAAATATAGATGGTATAATCGCAATACCGCTTTCAACCCTTTAACAATAGAGGGAAAGAAAACTGTTTCATTTGAATTATTTTCGCAACTAAATCAAACTTTACCGGATAAAATTTTTGTCCCGGTTGGTGATGGAGTAATTATTTCGGGCGTTTACAAAGGATTTGAAGATTTATTAAATCTTGGCATAATAAATAAAATTCCTGTAATTGTTGCAGTTCAGTCCACAGGGAGCAATAACATTATAAACAACTTACATAACAAGCACTTTGTTTCAACACCGAGTAAAACAATTGCTGATTCTATTTCTGTTGATATTCCAAGGAATTTCAGAATGGCAAAAAAATATTTACTGGATTTTGCTGGAGAAACAATTTCAGTAAACGATGTTCAAATTATTGCAGCTTCAAAAACATTAAGCAGTAATACGGGAATATTTGCAGAACCAGCAGCAGCAACTGCATTTGCAGGATTTTTAAATTATTACAAAAACAATAAACTTAAAAAAGACAGTAAAAATGTTGTTCTTTTAACGGGAAGCGGATTAAAAGATTTGAATGCGGTTCAGAAAATCATAGATATTCCGGCTTCAATAAAACCGGATATTTCATCAGTCGAAAAGTTTTTATCAGAAAAGATTTAAGTCCTAAATTCAAGTAATTAATACAACGAGGAAAAAAGTTCAGTCAATTAAATATAAATTAATAAAATTATATGAGTAGAGGAATCTGGGTATATAATCCTTCACCCGCTAAACTCAATAATTACGAGAAAGCGGCTCTAAAAGAAAAGGTTCAGGATTTTATTAAAAAATCTGAAAAATTGTCTAAAGCAGTTAACCGGGTTGAGGTAAAAGCCGGCAGAATTTATTTATACCAACTGGTAGAACAATCTAGTTGGGATGACCCCGATGCGAAATGGCTCAAACCTTTGATTGACGGGAAATATTTAGAATTTCCGTATGCCCGTATCACAGTGCTAATCAACAAAAAGTTTTCGGTTGACTGGCAAAGACATACAGGACAGTGGGTTCAATTGGCAGAGGAAGATTCGCTCATTGAAGCATTAAAATTTATTGATGATGAATCGGCATATTTTCAATAAAAATCTTTGAAATATGGAACGTTACATACAACAATTAGTTCAGGACATAAAAGAGGCAAGCGAAAGACCGAAAACCAAGCCCTATATTGAAACGCCGCCCCACATGGAAGATGTTCCCGACATGGCAGAACTTGCACTTACAGGATACAAATCCATTGAAGAATGGACAGGTATCAGCCGTGAATCTTTTCCCGCAATATGGCATTTAACAGGTGAGCAGGCGGAAATCCTCAATAAGGAAATTATCAATCTGCTTGCAAGTTTTAATATCGAAATTGTTGACATCCCGGCGGATATTCCTCGTGAAATATTATATGATATTCTGACGGATAACTGGGACTTTCCTGTACAATATCTTCCGTCATCAGGTTTTGACCTTGAATTATGCACGGGAGATCCACAGACCTGTCCCTACGGCGAATTCTGTGATTGCGGTGAAGAACCAGATTTTACGCATGACGAACCGCCCAAAAACAATCCTGACCAAGATGTTGACATGCCTTTTTAAAGCAAACCATATATGCTCATCACAGGCATTCATATAAACTATTATTTTCTTTGCCACCGCAAACTCTGGCTTTTTGCTAACCATGGAATAGGGTACAGCAGGCGAATTTGCTCACGATATAAAGATTAGTGCAGGTTCTTTGGAAGAGTTAGAAATATATGGTGTAGCTCGTAGAGAACTATTAAAAAGTACTTTTAATCGTACCATAGTGGAATTGAAATTAATTAAACCTTTTGTAAATGAATTTAGTTTCATGCTTTTAATCGTACCATAGTGGAATTGAAATATAGTATTATCTACTACTTATGTAAAAGCAACAAACTTTTAATCGTACCATAGTGGAATTGAAATGCTCAATCAACTCTAAACTCTAAACTAACTCTAAACTCTTCTTGTTAAATCAAAAAATTAATCTAACTTTAAACTTCTAAAATTTGACTTTTTACTTTTATTACTCATTATTATGTATAATGTTATCGGAAAAAAAGTAATACGTGTTGATGGTTACGAAAAAGTAACCGGGAAGGCAATATACGGAGACGATATTAAATTTCACGGAATGCTTCATGCCACCAACCGTTACGCAGACATTCCTGCTGGAAAAATCAAAAAAATTGATATATCCAATGCAGAGAAAATGGAAGGAGTGGAAGCAATTGCACTTTATAAAGATATTCCCGGTAAAAAAAGAATTGGACCTATACGCCAGGACCATTATGTTATTGTAAATGACGAAGTGTTTTACACAGGGGATGTGGTTGCTGTAGTTGCTGCAAAAACAAAGGAACAATCTTGTGCTGCTGCTGATGCTATCGAAATTGAATATGAACCGATAGAAGGTATCTTCGATCCTGCTGAAGCCATTAAACCTACTTCCCGCCCTATTCATGCTGATTTCAAAAATAATATAGTAAACCATTATCCACTTGTTAAAGGTGATATAAACAAAGGTTTTGCAGAATCGGACTTTGTGATTGAAAGAGAATACAGAACGGGATTTCATGAACATGCATACATAGAGCCCGAAACAGTTTGCGCCACACCCGACCCGACTACTAAAGGATTTAAAATTTATGGCAGCATTCAAAATCCATTCACAACCCGAAGAATGGCAGCAGCTTTCATGGGAGTAAACCTTAACCAGTTGAATGTGTTCGGTTCCACATTAGGTGGTTCTTTTGGTGGCAAGGATGATATTATTAATTGCATGGCTTGCAGGGCAGCATTGCTCTCTTATATGACCTGGAAACCTGTAAAATTAACCTATACAAGAGAAGAATCAATCAGGGAAAGTTATAAACGTCATCCATATATTTTAAATTATAAAGTCGGATTTAATAATGATGGCAAGCTTAAAGCTATGAAGGTTGATATCATTGCTGACAGTGGTGCTTATTCTTCGCAAAGTTTCTTTGTTACATGGCGTTCTGTTGTTCAGGCTACAGGTCCATATCAGATTGAGCATGTTCAAACAGATATTCGGAGCGTTTACACGAATAACCCATATACTGCAGCTTTCAGAGGTTTTGGTTCTCCACAAATTATTTTTGCACAGGAATCACTCATGGATGAGATTGCTGCGTTATGCAATATATCACCTCTTGCAATCCGAAAGCTCAACGGGTTTAAACAAGACAGCATAACAGCTAGTGGTCAGAAACTTTCGGAACACAAAGTCTCACTTGACGAAGTAATTGATGTAGCAATTGAAAAATCGGAATATTTAAAAAAACTTGAAGATTATAAAAAAATTAACAATAAAAGTGAAAGATATAAATATGGAATCGGCTTTGCCTGTAGTTACAGAGGAGCTTCCTTAGGTGCCGAAGGAGTTGATGCTACGTCTGCTATAGTTTCCGTTCAAGCTGATGGAAGTGTTTATGTTCTAGCCGGATTAAATGAAAACGGACAGGGATTGAGAACAACTTTTTGCCTGATAGCTGCAGAAGTATTAGGTACAAAACCTAAGAATGTTGTTTTTCTTGAACCACAAACAGCTACCATAACTGATGGTGGACCAACAGTTGCATCGCGTGCAACATTAACAGGCGGCAATGCCGTAATTGATGCAGCACAAAAAATAAAAAATGTCATCTTTAACAATATAAAAAATGAATTGAAAGTTTCAGACATCAATGAAACTATTTGGGCAAACGGACTGATTTCACTAAAAGAGCCAAAACCAGGATTCGAGCCTGTTTCTTTTGAAAAAGCTGTAGAAAAATCGTTCAAAGCCGGAGAAAACCTGTCGGCTTATGGCTGGTTTAAAGCGCCCGATGTAAGCTGGAACGAAGAAACAGGACAAGGAAATGCTTATTTTACTTATGTTTACGGCTGTCAGGTTGCAGAAATTAAAGTGGACACATCAACAGGAAAAATTGAAGTCATGAAAGTAACTGCTGCTCACGATGTTGGGAAAGTGATTAATAAACTTGGGATTGAAGGTCAGGTTTATGGTGGCGTAGCACAAGGTATCGGCTATGCTGTTCTTGAAGATTTTAATATTCAGAATGGAGTTGTGAAGTCGTCCAATCTTGATGAATATCTTATTCCAACAATAAAAGATATTCCTGAAATTGAACCTATACTTGTTGAAAATCCTGATAAATATGGACCTTTTGGAGCAAAAAGCATAGGCGAACCTACTTTGGAATTAGCTTCTGCCGCTATTAACAATGCCATTAAATTTGCCATTGGGAAATATTTCTACCAGATTCCTCTTACACTTGAAAGAGTTTTTCTCGGAAAACATCTTTCAAAACCTTCGCGTCAAAGTGAAGCCGGCTTAAATGTAAAAAAGAGAAAACATGCTCTGCGTGTTTCACAAATCTCAATGGTTTCACCAAAAAATTTAAAGAAAGCACTCGCTTTGATTTCAGAGGAATATAAGGTCATTGCAGGTGGTACGGACATTATTATTGAATTAAGAAAACAAAATAAACCTGCCAAACTGCTGAATATATCACAATTGAACGAATTAAAAAAAATCAAAAAAACTAATAATGAAATTTCAATTGGCAGTACAACTTCTGTAACAAATATCATTTCAGACAAAAGAATTAAAAAATATTTTCCACTTATTATTGAATCCTGTTCTTTGCTCGGTTCAAAACAAATAAGAAACCGTGCAACGCTTGGAGGAAATATTGTGAATGCCGCACCATGTGCAGATTCAGTTCCTCCGCTAATTCTTTATAATGCAAAAGTAATTGTCCAGTCAAAAAATACCATACGCGAAATTCCTGTGAAGGATTTTGTGATAAAAAATTATCAGACGCAGATAAAACCTGATGAAATTCTCACGGCAGTTGTTATTCCGCTCCCTCAAAAGAAATTTTATCACAGCTATGAGCAACTTGGAAGAAGGAATGCAGTGAACATAACCCGTATGAGCGTTGGTGCTATGCTCTATATTGATGATGACAAAAAAGTATCGGACTGCCGCATAGTAGCAGGTTCACTTTTCGACCGGCCTCAAAGAATTAATGATATCGAGGAAATATTTACAGGTAAGGTATTCACAAAGGAATTGATTGATGAAATTGAAAAACCTTTACATAATATTATTGATGCATCAATCGGAACACGATGGTCGTCGGAATATAAAACGCCTGTGTTTATTAATCTTTGCAAAGATGTATTAAAGGGAATATTGGAACAAATTAAAAAATAAATTAAAATGTCAAAAATAAAATTCACAGTAAACAACAAAGAAGAGCAGTTTGATGTTGATGATTCTCTCCGTTTAATTGATGTATTGCGTGAGCAACTCGGACTTACCGGCACAAAAGAAGGTTGCGGTATTGGCGAATGTGGGGCTTGCACTGTAATTATGAACGGTGAAGCTGTTTGTTCATGCCTTGTTCTTGCCGGACAGTTACAAGGAGCAATTATTGAAACTATTGAAAATATTGAAAAAGATAATGTGTTATCGCATCTGCAACAATTATTTTTAGAATATGGTGCCATCCAATGTGGCTTCTGCACTCCTGGAATGCTGATGAGTACAAAGGCATTGCTTGATAAAAATCCCAATCCTTCGGAGGCAAATATTAAAGAAGCACTTGAAGGAAATTTATGCAGATGTACCGGATATATCCCAATAATAAATGCAGTAAAAGCAATGAGCAATAATAAAGCAATTATACAAGAAACATGATAAAACTACATTTTTAAAAGTTCCAAATTTCAATATCCAAATCTGATAGCGTAAGTCTTGGCGAAATTGGAATTGTTCAAACTGTAGCAACAGTTGCAAATGCACTTTGCGATTTTGATGGGATTAGAAGATTTTCGTTACCAATGAAAAGGAAAATGAAATCTCAAACAAATATTTCAAATATACTAAAAACGGGATAAATTTGTACATAAATAGGTATGGTATAAAGGTATTGGTTTTGTGCACCTTATACCTCTATACCCTATTCCTCTATACCAATTATAAAGTATAAATTTAAGCCGTTCAAAGTATAATATACAATAGACATTATAGACAATTATCTAATTTCAGAACTCATGATTTGAGACGAATTGTCAAAATTGATTCGCAAATATTTATTCGATTACTTTTATATGATTGCCAAATAGCCATATCGCTAAAAATTTGTACGATAACAATATAACAATTTAACCATATAACAATTATGAACAATTTAACAAAAAGTAGTTTGCGATTGCATTACCGAAAAATTGATTAAATCACGAGTTCTGAATTTTTACATTATTTCCCTTCAACCCATCTTTGAAAAAACAAATCATACACACTATAATATTTTTTTCCATTTTCATCAAATTCTTCATATATTAATTGATAACTCTTTAAACTTTTTAACGACCTAATAACCGTTGCAGAAGTTCCCAAGCCATATTTACTTAAAAACAAATTTGAAGTTGGCATAAAAACAATACCTTCATGGGCAATTGCTTTTAATAATTGCCATTGAGGTTTTGTCAACATACTTCTAATCGAAAAGAAAACATCTTCCTGCTCTTTTAGCAAAAGAAATGCTTGCTTTTTCCATGTTTCTTCCTTTAATTTTTTTTCTGTAACCTCAAATGTTCTATTACATAATAATTGAACATAGTAAGTATGTGCATTACACCATTCTATAATATCATTCGCATGGTTTAAACTAATTTCTTTATTATATTTTTTAAATTGATTTTCAATGAATTTAATATAATCTTCTTTATTAATTTTACCCAATTTTAATATTAGTGAACTCCTAAAAAAAGGTCTGCTTGGCAAAGTAAAAATTTGTTCCATTAAATGCTGTTGGCTACCTGAAAACACAAACACCACATTTTTAAGTTGTTGTATTCTTGTTCTTAACCAAGACTCAATATTTTTTTCGGGGTAATTCAATATTTGTTGAAATTCATCAATTGCTATGACAATTTTAAAATCTTGCTTACCAAGAAATTGCAAAACATAGGTTATATTATTAGCTACATCATCCTTTTCTAAATCAAACATTGCTTGCGGTTCACCTGTTAATGCATCGAATTTTATTACAGGCCTTAACGATTTAAAAAACTTCCATAAACTTTGTCCAAATGTGCTTTTTTCTGGTATAGCATTTAAAATTGCAGTTGAAAAGACGTTTAAAAATTGATTTAAATTTTCTGTCTCCAAAATATCAATATAAATTCCTTTCCAATTTGAAGGCATCTCATTAAACACATGTTTTATCAATCCGGTTTTACCTATTCGCCTAATTGCCATTAAAGTTGTTGAATTTCCACTTTTTATATTGCTAATAATTCGTTTTGTTTCATCAACCCGATTACAAAAATATTCAGAACCTTGATAAGTGTTTGTTAGAAAAGGATTTTCAATTTTTTTCATAATAGTTGTTATTTAATATTAAAAGCAAAGATAGTATATTATTTGTAAGTTACAAAATGTAAGTTACATTTTGTAACTTACATTTTGTAACCTTATTAATACACATTAAAATTCAATATAATAAATATTTTAGTTTATTTTGCAGATAAATAATTTTAAACATGGCTATATATTTAAAAAACGCAACCTTTATTGACTGGCAAACATTGGAATTCAAAAACTCCAACATTAAAGTCAATCATGGCATTAATAATGGGTTTGAATTCATTAACGAAATTCCTTCAAACCTAAATGATGAAATTATTGATTGCACAGGCAAATGTGTTACAAAATCTTTTGCATGCGGACATCATCATATTTATTCTGCTCTTGCCAGAGGAATGGGTGCTCCAAAAAAGAATCCGGAAAACTTCTACGAAATTTTAAAATATGTTTGGTGGACACTTGATAAATGTCTTGACAAAGAAATGATTGAAGCAAGTGCATTATCAACTGCAATTGCTTGTGCAAAAAGCGGAACAACTTTTGTAATAGACCATCACGCCTCACCTTATGCAGTTGAAGGTTCATTAGAAATTATTGCAAAAGCATTTGAAAAAGTTGGAATTCCACATTTACTTTGTTATGAAATTTCTGATAGAGATGGATTAGAAATTGCAAACAAAGGACTTGCTGAAACCGAAAATTATTTAAAAAATAATCAAGGGTTAGTAGGTTTACATGCATCTTTCACAGTTTCTAACGAAACTCTAAAAAAAGCTGTAAAACTTTCAGAGAAATATAATTCTGGAATACATATTCATGTTGCCGAAGATAAATACGACCAGAAACATTGCATAACAAATTACAAAACAAACGTAATTGAACGGTTAAATAATTTTGGCGTTTTAAACTCTTCAAAAACAATTCTAGGACACTGTCTTCATTTATCCGAAAATGAAAAACAAATTATTAAAGCTTCAAAAGTATGGGTTGTTCAAAATAGTGAAAGCAATTTGAATAATAATGTAGGTTATTTTAATTCACGAGGTTTAGGAAATAACATTATGCTTGGAACCGATGGAATGCACAGCGACATGTTGCGTTCAGCAAAATCGGCATTCTATGTTGGACAAGGATTCGACAACATTGATTATGCAGGTATTTACAATCGCTTTAGAAATGCTCATAAATATTTAAAATTAAATAATTTTTCGGGAGACGGTGACAATAATCTTGTTATACTAGATTACGACTCTCCTACAGAATTTAATCAAAATAATTTCCTCGGACATTTTCTTTTCGGGCTTGAAGCAAAGCATATTCAGCACGTAATTTCCAACGGAAAACTGATTGTGAAAGATAGAAAACTAACCACTGTTAACGAAGTCGACATCCTCGCATTCTCAAGAAAAGAAAGCATAAAACTTTGGGAGAAAATGAGGAATACTTAATAAATTTCTGTTTTCATACCAAACTTAGGGATTAGGGTTCAAAATAAAATTCCATGTTTTTATCGGGCATAAAATCTGTTTTGTTCCAGAAATAGAACTTTTTTTCTTTTTCTGTTCGAATACTGTCAGGTGTATAAGACATTGAGATAATTCTTAATTTCTCGGAAACAATTAACTTATAAGAAGCTTTTTCGAACGGTTTTCCCCATTTTTGAGTTGTTTTTAAAATGTATTCCGCTTTATTGTTTTCTGTTTTTTGCCTGTAAAAAATGTGGTACTTTGCAATTCCATAAGCATTAATCTTGATTTTAAAATATGCTCCTTGTTCAGATTTGTTAGTAATTATGTTAACGGAGCCGGTTTTAAAATCAGCGGCAAAAACTGAATCCACAGTCCCATATAACTTATCAATGGGAAATGGATAAAATAAAACCTGGTTGATTTCCTTATTGCTATTATTGCAAAAATGATAGATGCCATCAACATGAAAATAGTTGTCTTTGATTTCAAATATCAGGTCTTCTTTATAGAATTGAAGACTTTGGGAAAAAGATAGTTTTGGAAATAAAGAAAAAAAGAAAAATGCAAGAGAAAAAATAAGTAAAACTATTTTCACTTTGTGATGATAAGTTTATTTGTTGCAACTTTTTTCCCATCTAATTCAAGATTGCAGTAATAAGTTCCGGAAGCTATGGAATTATCGTAACATTTACCATCCCATTCAACTGAATATTTATTTTGTTTGCCGGAAATATCTACAGGCAAAATCCGAATCATTTCACCAGTTGAATTGTAAATTTTTATAAGTATACTAAAATAGTTTATGTTCTCGGGCAATTCAAATGATATTGTTGTTTTTCCATTTGAAGGATTTGGACAACAGGATAATAAAAAATTCTGATGAATTGAGTTTAATGCAGTATGATTAAGAAGTGTGTCAAGAATAATTTCAAAATAATTTACAGAATCGGGTTCAATATTTATTATCGTGTCAGAAAGTGTTGCAGATGCGGTAAAAAACTGGACATAATGTCTTCCACTATTTATTAATATATTAAATTCTCCTGTAGAATCAGTTACTACACAACTGAAATCTACACCGCAAATGCTGGAAGGTGCACCATAATATACCTGATTACCAATTCTGATACCACTCATCGGATTGTTAATCATATCTAATACCTTACCTGAAAATGTTCCCATAAACACACTGGCTTGAAATGGGTTTGAACCAATACTCGGAGTATTTTCCTTAACTATTCTATAGTTGGTTGCAAATTGCCCACTATAGGTATCATAACATATATATGAATATTTCACAATAGATTGCCCTTGCAATGGTGAATTAATCATAGAATACTGATTGTTTCCAAATGCGAGTTCATCAATGTACATTCCATCTTTTTCAACTCTGATATCATCACCGTTTCTATATATGTAAAGCATACTTTGCAGACTATCCTGAGTGATAACAATTATACTACCTAATGTAATATGGATACCATTTTTTAAAAGTGCAGTTCCGGTTGAAGTAGTTATTTGATATCCATCAAGAATAGTATCATAATTAAACGACTGGTCAAAAACCAATTCCAGATACCATGTTGAATCATTAACCAAATAAAATTCACTGATTACAGGTGGTGGTAGTATCGGATTTGCTTTTATAAATCCTATCGAAAATAAAAGCATTATTGAAAATATTATTTTTTTCATTTGTAAATAGTTTTATAAGTTAAACAAGAACAATATATTACGATTCAGATTATTTTTAAGATTAACCGACTAAATTCAAATTAAGTAAATTTATGTTTGTCAAGTCATTGAAGTTTAATATATATAATTTCTTATTTTATATAAGACAGTAAATAATTCGTTTTGGTTGCCTGAAATTATAAATTTCGTTTCTTTTTAAAATTTAATTATGATGATTTCTAATAAAATCATAATTTTGGCTTTCAATTTATAATTATGAATATACTTATACTACAAGGAAAGGTAATAACTTATAAAACTACAGAGGTTTCAGATATTTTAATTGTAAAAAACAAAATTGCTGCAATAGGAAATAATCTTAAAATAACAGATAACACTAAAATAATTGACGCTTCTGGTAAATATGTTTTTCCTGGTGGAATAGACCCACATGTTCACTTGAATTTACCAACTCCCGCAGGTCCCTCATCTGATAATTTTGAAACAGGAACTATTGCCGCAATTTACGGAGGTACGACTTCAATAATAGATTTCGTAACACCGAACAAAAACGAATCTCTTATTTCGGCTTTCAATAAAAGAATTATTGATGCTAAAAACTCAAAAACAGATTACGGCTTTCACATGGGTATAACATCATGGAATAAAAACACAGCCAAAGAAATTGAGCATTGTGTTAATGAACTGGGTATAACTTCTTTTAAAACTTATATGGCTTATAAAGGTGCAATTGGAATTGAAGAAAATGAGTTATACGAAGTGATGAAAATTGCTTCAAAACTGCATGTTGTTGTATCAGTACATTGTGAACTTGGCGATGAAATATTAAAACTTCAAAAAGAAATTATTGCAAAAGGAAATATAACTCCTGCTTATCATGCTTTATCGCGTCCAAATTACGTTGAAGCCGAATCGGTAAAACATGTAGTTGAACTAGCAAAGAAAACAAAGTGCATTGTTTACATTGTTCACACTTCTACAAAAGAATCTATAAAAATTATTGAAACGGCTCAAAAAAGCGGAATAACAGTTTTTTCAGAAACTTGTCCTCAATATTTATTGTTAGACGATTCTGTTTATAATAAACCATTACCAGATTCGTTGAAGTATGTTATAAGTCCACCCATTCGCAAAATAGCAGACCAAAACGCACTATGGAAAGCAATAAAGAATAAAACTGTGCAATTTGTTGCAACCGACCATTGTCCATTTAACACAAAAGGGCAGAAAGCTATTGGCAAAAACGATTTTACAAAAATTCCAAACGGTGCAGGTGGTATTGAGCATCGTTTAGCTTTGCTTTACACTTATGGTGTTTTAAAAAATAAAATTTCGATTAACGAATTTGTTGCAATAACCTCATCAAATCCTGCAAAAGTTTTTGGGATTTACCCGCAGAAAGGCGAAATAGAAGTTGGTTCCGACGCCGACATTGTAATTTGGAATCCAAAAACCGAAAATGTAATTTCTGCAAAAACGCATCACCAAAACTGCGACTCTAATATTTATGAAGGTTTCAAAACAAAGGGCAATGCCGAAACTGTTATTTTAAATGGGAAAATAGTTCTTGAAAAAAATTCACTTTCGTTAAAATCACAAAAAGGAAAATATCTTAAAAGGTTTTAATCCAATTACTTATAATTTTTTGTCCCATTGGTGTTAAAATAGATTCGGGATGAAATTGTATTCCCTTTATATTAAATTGTTTATGCGAAATTGCCATAATTGTTCCATTTTCTTCTCTGGCTATAATATTTAAGTTTTTACTAAAATTTTCATCCGAAACTGCCCACGAATGATAATGTCCTGTTTCAATTATTTTGGGCAATCCACTAAAAATTTTGTCATTTGTTATAATTTTTGTTTTTCTTTTAACCCCATGCCAAACTTCCTGCATATTAAATAATTTGCAACTAAAATGTTCAGCTATTGCCTGATGTCCCAAACAAATGCCCAATAATACCTTCGATTTTCCCAATTCAATTATGTCATTTAATATAGGAACATCATTGGGCAAACCAGTACCTGGAGAAATAACTATCCCATCATAATTTTTAATTTTATTTAAAATAATTTTATCGTTTCTAACAACTTCAACTTTATTAGCAAACGGTTGCAAATAATGATATAAATTGAAAGTGAACGAATCAAAATTATCAACAATAAGAATAGATATGTTTTTTGTCAAAATAAAACTAATTTTAAATTATTAATTTTGTACAAAATTAAATAATACTATTTAAGAAATAAGGATATGAAAAAAGTAATTTCAACAACCGAGGCACCAAAGGCAATTGGGCCATACAGTCAAGCAATTGAAGCAAACGGAACCATTTACATTTCGGGACAATTAGGTATAATTCCAGAAACTGGAACTTTAGCACAAGGCATTGAACTGCAAGCAGAACAATCGTTAAAAAACATTGGTGCAATATTAAAAGAAGCTGGATTAACCTATAACAATGTTTTAAAATGTACTGTTTTGCTCGACAATATTGAAAACTTTAAAATTGTAAATGAAATTTATGGGAAATTTTTTACCGAACAATTTCCTGCTCGCGCTGCTTATCAGGTTGCAAAACTTCCATTAGGTGGATTGATTGAAATTGAAGCTATTGCAGTAAAATAATTTTTTTATTAAATTCCATGGACAACCATAAAAACTCAGAGAATAAATTATTTTCTCGTAATATAGTTGAATTTGTTACTGTTGCAGTAGAATATTGCAATTTTATTGAAAACTCACAAGAAATTTCTGCTCTTGATTTTTCGCAAGCAACAAATAAAATACTACCTCTAATGTATTTAAAAGCATCATTGCTGCCAAATATTAATATTGATGAAGAAAATAGTACAGAAGATTTTGTAAATGAAGATATTTATAATTATGTTCAAAATTTGATTTCTGCTAAATTTGGTGAAAACGACTTAGATTGCGATGTTCCCGAAACTTCATCACAAAATGGAGAAAATACTACTGCAACAATTTCAGAAATTTTAGCAGATATTTATCAAGATTTGAAAAATTTCGCAATGAATTATCGTACTAATAATGAAATTGTTATGAACGAGTCTTTACACAACTGCAAACTTAATTTCGAAAAATATTGGGGAGAACGGTTACTTTCAGCACTTTTATCTTTTCATAAACTTATATATGGCGAAACAGACTGGGAATCAGCTAATATAAGCATGAATAATAAAGAAACAGATACTAGCAATTGGCTAATTTCGCAACGTCAACAAGAATGGGAAAATGAATTCTAATTTTTTACAAAATATTTCGAGAGAAGAAATCATCAAATTGCCATTAGGTTTTTTTAATGGAGAAATAGTACTTGTAGATAATCAAAAAAAACTTGAAGCTGCTGTTAACTTTCTTAAAAAACAAGATTTGCTGGGTTTCGACACTGAAACAAAACCTGCCTTTAAAAAAGGACAAAAAAACAAAGTGGCACTTTTACAAATATCTACTATAAAAAAAGCATTCCTTTTTAGAATAAACAATCTTGATAATTTTCAAAAATTATTTAACATTTTTGGCAATTCAAATATAACTAAAATTGGCGCCGATATTGGACAAGACATGAGAGTATTACAAAAAATATCACCATTTACACCTCAAGGATTTATTGACATTCAAAAATATACCGGAAACTTTGGGATTTTAGATAATGGACTAAAAAAATTAGCTGCAATTGTATTAAAAATAAGAATTTCAAAATCGCAACAACTTACAAATTGGGAAGCAGAAACTCTTACAGAAAAACAAATGATTTACGCTGCAACTGATGCGTGGGTTTGCTTAAAAATTTATCAAACGCTTAACAAAGTATAATGCCACAAAGACAAAACATAAATTTTCAAAAAGAAAAATATTTTACCATAGATTAAACAGATTATCGCAGATTAAATGTATTGTTATGACAATTAAATAATGAAAAATTTTGTTTTTAAAAGATACTGTTTAAATTTAAAAGATATAGATATCACACAAGACACTTCGACTTCGCTCAGAGTGACAACTCGCGGTTTTTGTCATGTTGAGCGAAGTCGAAACATCTGTGCGAAGGCAAAGTAAACAAAAATAAATATTTTATAATTATGTTGCTAAACTAATTTGTTTCAACAGTAGCAATAATAATTGTAACACTTTGTGTATTAATGGCAAATATTAAAGAAATTGCTCAATGAAAATTGCTAAACTTATTTTAAAACAATTTCCTTTTTCCTTGGTTCGTGTCCTCACGAACCAATTAACATTAAATTATTTAAAACTTTAACAAAACTAACTCTA
>MENF01000153.1 GCA_001769035.1 Bacteroidetes bacterium GWA2_32_17 | reverse complement strand
CATTGAAGAAAAGAACAAAGATATAACTGACAGTATAAATTATGCAAAGCGAATACAAGAAGCAAAATTGCCTAAAAAAGACGAAATTTATTCTTCACTTCCGCAAAGTTTTGTACTCTTTAAACCAAAAGACATCGTGAGTGGTGACTTTTATTTCTTTCAAAAAAATGACAAATGTGTTTTTATTGCAGCGGCAGATTGCACAGGACACGGAGTGCCGGGTGCATTTATGAGTATAATTGGCTCTGAAAAATTAGAATACGCAATTTCGCAAAGTACTGACACATCAGAAATTTTAAAGCAACTTAATAAGGGAATTAAAACTTCACTTCGTCAATCGGACAGCAACGAATCAACTCGAGACGGAATGGATCTTGCTATTTGCTACATTGACACTGAAAACCATATTGTAAAATACGCTGGTGCAAACAGACCAATTTGGATTATCCGAAAGAATCAGACAGATATAGAAGAAATAAAAGCAACTAAAACTGCTATTGGCGGTTTAACAGACGACAACCAGTACTTTGACACACACGAACTAAAATTACAGCAAGATGATACTTTTTACATTTTCTCTGATGGTTACGCAGACACATTTAGCGAACAAAACGGTAAAAAATTAACGACAAAAAAATTTAAACAAATCCTAATAGATATTCAAGCCATGACAATGCAGGAACAAGAAATACATTTAAACAACTTTATAGAAGATTGGAAAACAGGGACAGAACAAATTGACGATATTTTAGTAATCAGTGTTCGATTATAATAGTGTTTAGGCAAGACAGAAAAAAGGCATATGGCATAACACCACCTACCACAACACCGTGCAGTAATGTGTAACTTGACACTGACAACAATGTTCAAACATTTTAACGGTTTGACATAGCCTGCAAGAAATCCGACAGCTATCGGATGCCCGTCAAAACCAACAGCCAAGTATTATCCACATTTCGAGTATCCGCAGGAGTTACAAGTAAGGCAACCCTCCATGTAAACCAATTCGTGATAACCACAATTAGGGCATTGAGTGCCATTTTTAGGTTTTGCTCCGTTTGGAATATATTTTTTTATTGCTCTTTCAACGCCGGTTTTCCATGTGTTAATATTTGCGTCATCAAGTTGAAGTGAACCAACTAAATTAATCACATCGGTAATTGGCATCCTGTAACGTAACACTCCTGAAATCAGTTTAGCATAATTCCAATATTGTTTATCGAACATGCGCGATAATCCTTCAAATGTAGTACGATAGCCGTGTTTATCAACATATTGAAAATCATATCTGGTTTGGCTGTGTTCGTCATTGCTCTTTATTATTAGTCCGCTATTAATTGATTTTGGAACGTGAAGTACCTCATCATCGTCAATACCTGTAAATATTTCATAAGGCAAGCCATCGAGAACACCAACAAAAGCTACCCATTTTTCGTTGTTATTATTAAATCGTACAATATCGGCTTTTAATACCGTTGGACGTTTTTTTACCTCAAAAGGAAGTGTGTCTAATTGGTTTCCTTTCTTTTTATCGTTAGAAATAAGCACACCTGAACGAGAGCCTTCGCGGTAAACTGTTAGTCCTTTACAACCGCTTTTCCATCCGGTTAAATAAACTTTTGCAACTACATCTTCCGAAACATCTTCGGGCAAATTTACAGTTACACTTATTGAATGGTCAACCCATTTTTGAATTTTACCTTGCATTTTAACTTTAGAAACCCAGTCAACATCGTTAGAAGTTGCCATATAAAAAGGCGATTTTTTTACAAGTTTTTCAAGTTGTTCCTGGTCAAATTTCATTACATCTTGCAAACGATAACCATTTATTTCTAACCAAGTTACAAATTTGTGATGAAATACATTGTATTCTTCCCAGCAATCGCCTATTTCGTCTTTAAAACTCACTTTTACATCTTTATCGTTTGGATTTACCTTACGGCGACGTTTATAAACAGGACGGAAAACAGGTTCTATTCCAGATGTTGTTTGTGTCATTAAGCTTGTGGTGCCGGTTGGTGCTATGGTTAAAAGTGCAATGTTACGACGACCATATTTAACCATATTTTTATATAGTTCGGGGTCGGCTTCTTTTAACCTTTTAATAAAGGGGTTGTTTTTTTCGCGTTCTGCATCGTAAATTTTAAATGCTCCTCTGTCTTTTGCACATTCAACAGAAGAACGATATGCTTCAATAGCTAAAGTTTTATGAACTTCAACCGAAAAATCAATAGCTTCGTCGCTTCCGTATCTATATCCTAAACCAGCAAGCATATCTCCTTCGGCTGTAATACCTATACCAGTTCTGCGACCTTCTAATGCTTTTGTTTTAATTTTTTCCCAAAGTTCAATTTCAACTTTTCTAGTGTTATCACTTTCGGGGTCCGATTTTACTTTTTTTAAAATTACTTCAACTTTTTCGAGTTCTAAGTCAATTATGTCGTCCATTATTCTTTGAGCATAATGAACATGTTTTTTAAATAGTTCAAAATTGAATTTTGCATCTTTAGCAAAAGGATTCTCTACATATCCATATAAATTAATTGCTAACAATCTGCAACTATCATAAGGGCATAGTGGAATTTCACCGCATGGGTTTGTAGATACTGTTTTAAAACCAAGGTCGGCATAACTATCGGGTACTGACTCCCGAATTATTGTATCCCAAAACAATACTCCCGGTTCTGCCGATTTCCATGCATTATGGATAATTATTTTCCATAATGTTTTTGCATCAATTTCTTGTGTTTTTGTTGGATTAGGGCTATCAATAGGATATTGTTGAATATATGTTTTACCATCAACAACAGCTTTCATAAATTCATCATCAATTTTAACAGATACGTTTGCACCAGTAACTTTTCCTTGTTCTAATTTAGCATTAATAAAATTTTCAACATCGGGGTGTTTAATAGATACACTAAGCATAAGTGCTCCACGTCTGCCATCTTGTGCAACTTCGCGGGTGGAATTACTGTAACGTTCCATAAAAGGCACTAATCCGGTTGAGGTAAGTGCACTATTTAATACAGGGCTACCGCTTGGGCGAATATGGCTTAAGTCGTGACCTACACCACCTCTGCGTTTCATAAGTTGAACTTGTTCTTCATCAATTTTTAATATACCTCCATACGAATCGCTTGGACCATCGAGCCCTATTACAAAACAATTTGAAAGCGAAGCAATTTGAAAATGATTGCCAATACCTGTCATTGGGCTTCCTTGAGGTACTATATATTTAAAGTCTTTTAAAAGGTTATAAACTTCTTCTGATTTTAATGAATTAGGATACTTTTTCTCAATTCTTGCAATTTCTCTTGCAATTCTCCAATGCATATCGTCGGGATTTTTTTCGTAAATTTTAGAATACGAATCTTTGATAGCATACTTATTTACCCATACTTTTGCTGCAAGCTCATCACCTTTGAAATACTCAAGTGCAGATTGGAAAGCCTCATCAAAACTGTAAGTCTTTTGATTTACTTCACTCGAAGTCTTTTGTTTAACTGTCATTTCTTCTACAAACATTTTTTGTTTGGTATTATTTAATATGTAAATTACTGATTTTCAATACAAATCTTATCCTGATTTGGGTTATGCAATATATAGTAGTATTTGGCTTTTTACCAATCTACTTTTCAACATTATTATTAACATTTTTTACTCTATTACCTTATGTGCCTTAAATACAGCGAAATGTTTTTTTTTGTAAAATAATTGTAATTTTATTTAACACACTTAATTAACTATATTACTTGCATTTAATTATTTCTTAACAACATATTGTTAAAAAGATGTTTTGGTTTATACAAAATTTGGTATATAGAAAAAAAAACTCCTGAAAAATCAGGAGTTTTAATAATTTGATAATACAAAAAATTAATATTGTTATATCGTTAAAATTTAGGTAACTATTCAGAATGCGTAAAAATTGTCACGCAAAGTCGCAAAGTTCGCAATTCACCCCGTTAGATAATTGCCCTGTTAAATAGCTTCGCATTTTACAGGGTAAACTCTTTAATATAGTTCACTCTTTTTTTTAACTATCTCACGGGGTGAACCCCGTTAGATAATTGCCCTGTTAAATAGCTTCGCATTTTACAGGGTAAGCTCTTTAATATAGTTCACTCTTTTTTTTAACTATCTCACGGGGTGAACCCCGTTATATAATTCCTATAGAAATGTGGTATGAAAATAAAAATTGGTATCCAACGGGGTTAATATAGAAAATTATAATAAGTAAAAAGAAAAAATGACTATGAGATTTTATGGTTTGAATAGCAAACACGCTGTAAGCACGCAATGAAAAAAATCATTACTGATTTTTTTTAACTTTGCGGGCTTAAAACTTTGCGGGCATTGCGAGCTTTGCGTTTACCCCGTAGGATAATTATGTTGAATAGCCATTATGCAATAAAAATGGAATATCCAACGGGGTGAATAATATTTGAGAGAAGAACTTGTATGTTAAATAAAAAATCAAATTAACTTTGACTCTGATTAGTTACAAATTTAGTATTTATGCGAATTAAGGGTTAAAAATATGCTCATCTTTAATGCGAATAAAAACAAAATTAAAAATAAAGCACTTTTAAAAATAAAACATAAATATGAGTATATTTATGGCTGATTTTATCATTATCTTTTAAAAATACTTTATTTTTGATTTTATTTTGTAATTATAGTTTGCATAAAATAATTAAAAATGTCTGATATCTTTTCTAAATTAAAACTGTTATTATGACCATTGAAGATATGCAGGCAAGAGCAGCCATTAAAGGCGGCAAATGCCTCTCAAAAGAATATATCAACAAGATGACTCCTCTTTTATGGCGTTGTGCGAAAGGTCACACCTGGGAAACTAACCCTGCCATTATTATCCAGGGCGGTTGGTGTCCAAGTTGTGCCAAAAATACCAAACACACCATAGAAGAAATGCAGCAGATAGCTGAAGCAAGAGGCGGCAAATGCTTATCTGAAAAATATACAAATAGCTTTGCAAAGCTAAAATGGCAATGTGCCAAAGGACATATTTGGGAATCTGCTACTGTTATGAGGGGAACATGGTGCCCATATTGTGCAAAAAATATCAAACGCACAATAGAAGAAATGCAGCAGATAGCTGAAGCAAGAAGAGGCAAATGTTTATCTGAAAAATATATAAATAGCCAAGCAAAACTAAAATGGCAATGTGCCAAAGGACATATTTGGGAATCTGCTAATATCAGGAAGGGAACATGGTGTCCGTATTGCTTCGGTAATAAAAGACATAACATTGGTGAAATGAGGCAAATCGCAAAAAGCAGAGGAGGAAAATGTCTGTCAAAAGAATATGTCAATCAAACAACCAAACTCAAGTGGAAATGTAAAGAAGGTCATATATGGAGTACTAAACCGGATAACATAAAAAGAGGAACATGGTGTCCGCGTTGTGCAAAAACTATCAAATATACCATTGAAGAAATGCAGCAGATAGCTGAAGCAAGAGGCGGCAAATGTTTATCTGAAAAATATACCGATAACAAGACAAAACTAAAATGGCAATGTGCCAAAGGACATATTTGGGAATCTGCCATTGTTATAAAGGGAAGCTGGTGCCCGTATTGCTATGGTCATATAAAATTCGGCATTGATAAAATGAAGCAAATCGCAAAAAGCAAAGGAGGAAAATGCCTGTCAAAAGAATATGTCAATCAAAAAACCAAACTCAGGTGGAAATGTAAAGAAGGTCATATTTGGAATGCTAAGCCAATAACGTTAAAAATAGGAACATGGTGCCCATATTGTGCAAAAACTATCAAACGCACAATAGAAGAAATGCAGCAGATAGCTGAAGCAAGAGGCGGCAAATGTTTATCTGAAAAATATACCAATAACAAGACAAAACTAAAATGGCAATGTGCCAAAGGACATATTTGGGAATCTGTTACTGTTATGAAGGGAGGAACCTGGTGCCCGTATTGTTACGGCAATATAAAACTCAGCATTGATGAAATGAAGTCAATCGCAAAAAGCAAAGGAGGAAAATGCCTGTCAAAAGAATATGTCAATGTAAATACCAAACTCAGGTGGAAATGTAAAAAAGGTCATATATGGAGTGCTATACCGAAAAGCGTAAAAAAAGGAACTTGGTGTCCTGTCTGTGCCTTGAAAAAATTAGGACATAACAACGAGAAATATACTCTGGAAGAAATGCAGCAGATAGCTGAAGCAAGAGGCGGACGATGTCTTTCAGATACCTATATTAATTCCGAAACATATCTCAGTTGGCAGTGCAAAAGAGGTCATATATGGAGTGCTATTCCATATAGTGTAAAACATGGTAGTTGGTGTCGCAAATGTTATTGCATAGACAGAAAACAAAGGAGGTGTGTTAATATTAACAAAAACTAATATGTTTGGGCTTGTCTCTTTGTCTCTGCTGATATTTACGTTGTGCCAAATCAGCTTTATATTCCATGCTACGTTTATCACAATTACGGCTCAATTCACGAGATATCACAGATTTGTCTTTACCTATTTTTAAGGCAATATCTTTTTGTTTACATCCCTGCTCTTTCATTGCAGAAATTATATATCTTTGCTCAATGGTTATGTGTTTTATTTTGCAACTTTTTTTGACGAGGACGGTGTAAAATTAAACCATATCCATCAGGACAAAGTGAAAGATATGTTCTTTCTCTTTTGTCTTGAAAAATATTTCTTTATAAAATCCTCTTAAAAAGTTGTATTTATTACTTAAATGTAGGTTTAAAAAAAAATAAATTATAGATAAACCTGAAAAAATATTACGAAGCGTTAAACCATCAAAAGTAATTTTGCCTATAATTATAGGTATAGGTATAATAAGCTATAAGCTTTATAATGAATGGAATAACGATATAATAAACTTATTATCATTTAGTTGGTTATTGTTATTTTTTCTTATTATTTCATTTGTAATGATGGCTTTACGCGACATAGGGTATATGCTTAGATTAAGAATATTAGCCGAAAAAGGACTTTCGTGGAAGAAATGTTTTAATATTATTATGCTATGGGAATTTGCTTCTACTATTTTACCGTCGGCAGTCGGTGGAACTACCGTTGCAGCTTTTTTTATATACAAAGAAGGTATTAATTTAGGTAAAAGTACTGCGATTGTAATGGCTACAGCCCTTCTTGATGAAATGTACTTTTTAATAATGTTCCCGCTTGTTTATATTATTGTTGGAAATATTGCCCTTTTTGCCGTTGGAGGCAATGCATTTACCGACTCGGATTCTCTTTTTGATAATAAATATTTTTATTTTGCAATAATCGGATATGGAATAAAATTTCTTTTTACCTTGTTAGTTGCTTATGCTCTGTTTGTTAATCCAAAAGCAATAAAAAATTTATTAGTTTTTATTTTCCGTTTACCTATTATAAGAAGGTGGAAAAACAAAGCTGAAAATACCGGTAACGATTTAATTACTTCTTCATTAGAATTAAAGAAAAAAAAGTTCAGATTTTGGTTAAAAGCATTTATTGCAACTTTCATTTCATGGACAGCAAGATATTGGGTTGTTAATTTTTTATTGCTAGCTTTATTATTTGGATTACCGCATATAAATCCTGATGCAATTTATAGTATTGGCGAACATGTTTTAATTTTTGCCCGACAATTAGTTATATCAATAATGCTACTTGTTATGCCAAGCCCTGGTGGCAGTGGTTTTGCCGAAGCTGTATTTTCCGATTATCTCGGGCAGTTTATTCCCGTTGGTTTTGTTGCAATTATGGCTTTAATGTGGCGACTTGTTAGTTATTATCCGTATTTGTTTATGGGTGTTTTTGTGTTACCTAAATGGATTAAAAAAGTTTATAACAAATAACTTTATTATCAAAGATTGTTAATAGATTTTAAGAATTTCTTCAATTTTAACTTTTAAATCAGGTGTTCCTTTTTTAATTGTTTCCCAAATAATTTCATAGTCAATACCAAAATATTCCTGAATTAAAACATTTCTAATCCCTTTTAAAATTATCCAGTCAACTTCCGAAAAACGTTTTTGAGTTTCGTCTGTTATACCATTAGCAACTTCGCCAATTATCTCAAGTAATTTTACTAATGCAAGACGGATTTATAATCGTCATTGTATTCTTTAGTCTTTGTGAAAAAATAAATTGAACATCTTTATTTTTTTTCTTTATCCAAGTCTGTAGGACTTGAATTATTGTAATAAATCAAATATAATTATATCAAGCTTGTAGAGCTTGCATAAATAATAAAAGTTAAAAAACTTAAGCCAGAAGGGCTTGCATAAAAAGTTGGAATTAAGACAGATTAATATTCGTGAATGAATGCCCTACAGGCATTACTTGAGAGATGAGGGTTTTGTTTACCATAATGGATGTCCTACGGACATCATATTTCTTAAAGAAATTAAACTTATAGCGTTTATTATAATATAACAAAATATACATTATATTTTTTCGCTTTTTATAAATGTTCAATTTATATTTTCACAAGCTCTTATAAGTTATTTTTGAAGTGAACTCACAAATAGTATTTATTGCATCAAGTAAATGAATTAACCTTTGCTTATCACTGATACTATTTTTCATAAATTAATATTTTATCTTTTTCGATCAATAGTTTGATATACGGGAAAATTCCTTTTGAAGAGATTAAATCTACCTTTTTATTTAAAATCTTTTCTAATGTTAATTTAATAGATATAAATTGAAATAAATCTACTGTTTTTTCTAATTCAACTAATAAATCTATGTCACTCTGCAATTTTATATAATTAGTAAACCGAAGGATTTATCTTGCCATTTTCTAATTTTTCAATTGATTGCCTGTCTTTAAAACAATTTCTTGCGAGTTCAGATTGGGACCAACCCTTATTCTGTCTATGTATAATTATTTGTTGAGCTAATTTTTTAACGAACTCACTTTTTTTCATATAAAAAACAAGTAAGAAAGTAAGAATGGAAAAGTTGTCAACGTATTTGTTGACAATTAGATTTATTTACTTTTGTGCAAATAATTTTATAAAAATTCAAAAAAATAAGTCCCAAATTCCAAGTCTCAAATCCCAAGCCCCAAACTTGGAATTTGAATTTTTTTTATTATTACAACGGATTTTACATTTAACTTATGAGCAAAATAAGCTCTTTCGGAGAAAGATTTTTTAAGATGTGTTGCTACATTTTAATTTTTTGCATCTG
>MENF01000152.1 GCA_001769035.1 Bacteroidetes bacterium GWA2_32_17 | reverse complement strand
TAAATTATTTCGTTCCTACGGAACTATAATTTGGATTAAATTATATTTTCTACCAATATACCGTTCCTAACGGAACGAAAAAAAATTCAACTCTTAATTCGCATTATTAACTCATGTTACGCAAGTAAAAAATTTGTCTCCCCAAATAGCCAAGCTCACAAAGTTTATAAAAAATAATGAATTATTTTTTCGGATTAATTTTATTTTGATGTGCTAAAAAACTTTTGTAATTAAGTCCCGTTGAGACGAAATTATGGTAAAAATCGGTCCTTTCCTAAATAAAACTCCGTTAGGAGTGACATTATGAATAAATTAGAATTGTTTCGTGGGGACACGAACCAAGGGGATAGAACTGTAAGTTCGGGTAAAAATCTATTATTTATTTTGTTCGTCATTGCGGGCTTGACCCGCTATCGCCAAAGGAGATGTCAGACTAAATACGCCATGACGTTTACCAAAAATTACTTTTTATTACATTTGCATCAAATTTTAAAATATGCAAAAATCATTAGTTTTCTTTTTCTTTTTGTTAACAGCAAATTTATATGCTCAAAAACCCGATTTACAAAAACTCGAAGCTTACATTCAAAAATGTATGACAGAATGGGAAATTCCTGGAATGGCTGTTGGTATTATTAAAAATGATAGCTTAATTTTTGCAAAAGGTTTTGGTGTTAGAGAAATTGGCAAAACCGAAAAAGTTGACGCAAATACAATGTTCGGCATTGCCAGCAATACTAAAGCATTTACTTCGGCAGCACTCGCAACATTAGTTGACGAAGGTAAAATTAAATGGGACGATAAAGTTACTGATTACATTTCATATTTTGAAATGTACGACCCTTTTGTTACACACGAATTTACAATTAGAGATTTGCTTTGTCACCGAAGCGGACTTGCAACTTTTAGTGGCGATTTAGTATGGGATGCATCCAAATACACCCGCGAAGAAATTATTAGAAGTATTAAATATTTAAAACCTGTTTATAGTTTTAGAAGCCATTATGGATATTCGAATTTATTGGTTTTAACTGCTGGTGAAATTATTCCTAAAGTTACTGGTAAAAGTTACGATGATTACATTAAAGAAAAGTTTTTCGAGCCACTCGGAATGAAAAACACAAACACAACAATAAAAAAACATTCTGAATATAAGAATTTGGCAATTCCTCATGCAAGAAGTTATGGAAAGGTAATTCCAATTAAATATATAAGTTGGGATAACATTGCACCTGCCGGCGGAATAAATTCTACTGTAAACGACATGAGCAAATGGATAAAAATGCAGCTAAATAATGGCACAGTTGATGAAAAATTATATTTTTCTAAAGCTGCTCAACGCGATATGTGGTCGTCGCAAACAGTTGAAAATATTTCAAAATTTGACGAAATGCTTTTTCCAAGTATGCACTTTCACAATTATGGCTTGGGCTGGGATATGTTTGATTACCATGGACGAAAAATAATAAATCATAGTGGTGGATTAGATGGAATGATTTCGCAAGTTGTTTTGGTTCCCGAAGAAAAAACAGGATTTGTAATTTTAACAAATAGCATTAATTATTTGCCTTATACATTAATGTACAGCATTCTTGACAAATGTTTTGGTGTTGAAGGAAAAGATTACAGCTCAATTATTTTGAATTATGTTAAAATCAGAGACGAAAATAAAATTAAAGCAGATAAAGAAGCCGATGAAAAAAGAAATAAAAATTCAAAACCATCGCTCCAACTCGAAAAATATTGCGGTACTTATGGCGGCGAGTTATATGGTAATGCAACAATAACATTAAAGAATGGTAAATTAGAATTGCAATTTATACCAACACCCGATTTCTTTTCGGTATTAGAACATTGGCAGTACGATACTTTTGTTGTTGAGTTTAAAAATTTTCCATCCTTGCCAAAAGGAAAAGTTAATTTTATTTTAAATCAGGATGGAGATGTAGATGAGTTTAAAATTGATGTTCCAAACCCCGATTTTGATTTTACTGAACTAAAATTCAAAATGATTCCTGATAACAAATAACATTAATGGGGAATTATAGATTAATATTTAATGGTTTTAGGTTTATTTTTTTTAATAACCTCACCCTTAATCCCTCTCCAAAGGAGAGGGAAAAGGAAAAGGTAATTCCAATAGTTATCGGAATTAAACTATTCCTTTTTAAAATGTATTTAATCTCCATATTTGTTTTTTTTAATGTTATTTCTGAAGCACAAACATCCGATTCTACATATTTAACATTATACAAAAACTCAGATATGATTTTTACCGGAGTTTTAATAAGCAAATATCAACTACCAAGTTATACTAATGATAATGATTGCGATGAACAACCTCGATTTTTATTAGAATTTCAGTTAACAGAAATACAGAAAGGTAAAAGACGAATGAAAATGCAAATCGAAACTCCCGATTCTGCTTTTATGTTGAATAAGGAATATTTAATTTTTTGTAATAAAATAAAATCGCACGGAAATAAAATTTTCACAAAAACTCATTCCGAAGAAGTTTGTCTAAATTGTGAAAACCCTGGAATAAAAGCCATTTATAAAATTATAAACAAAAGACCATTTTCATCTATAAAAGAACCTTTAGACCCAAATAATTTGATACCAAAAGGGTGTGGATGCCATTAGCATGATTATAGTTATAAGTCAAAAAGATGGAAAATAAATGAATTTACAAAATTATTAACCAAATGAAAAAAATAATTTGAATAAAATTAATAATTTCAAAAATATTTTTTATTATCTTTGTGTTATTATCATAATAAAAAAGCGGTATGAACATACAAGTTGCAAAATTAGAGCTAATTGAATGGATTACTCAAATAAGTGACACTAATATTATAAGTAAAATGGATAAAATTCGTAAAACTTATTTAAATATAACAAATGACAATATTAAACCATTTACAATTAATGAGTTTTATGCAAGCATTGATAGAGCTGAGAAAGATATAAAATCAGGGAAAATACACACTCAGGATGAAGTTGAAAAAAATTCAAAAAACTGGTAATTAATTTATGAGCGTTATTTGGACAAATGAAGCACTTCAAGAAACGATAGAGATTTACAACTACTATAAATTTAGGGGATTAACTAAAATTGCAGAAAAAATTAAAAGTAAGATACTCTCTTCTACAAAAAACCTAAATAAACAAGCAAAAAAAGGACAAATTGAAGAATTGCTAAAGAATAGAAAAGGTGAATATAGATACATTTTAGAAGGGAATTATAAAATAATTTACAAAGTTATTGAAAAAAATGTGTATGTTATTAAAGTATTTGATTGCAGGAGAAACCCTAATTTAATTAACAATAAGTAAAACATTTGTTCAGTTATTGCCCTATTTCAGTTAAGTTTAATGAAAAAACTATTTACATTTATTCTATTTGTTATTTCAATTAACTCTGGCTTTTCTCAAATATTACCTTTACCATCCCGTTTAACAACTGCACAAAACGGAACTCAAATAATTTCAACATTAACCCCATTAAGTTTAACAGCAAGAGAAGACACAATTTTTTGGCAAATAATTAATGGAAATGTTCCGGATTTTTTGAGAAACTTAGTTGAAATAACATCAACTGTAAATATTTCAGGAACAAATCACACAATAAATTATTTTGTAATTCCAGATTATATGGCAATTGGTTGCGACAGCGATTATTTTTTATGTCCAATGACTCCTCTCCTTGCCCAGCGAATTGCCGACTATATTGGATTTTCGCTACCTACAAGAAAAATGGTTGATGATATATGGCAAACTGCAACGGTAAAAATGGCTCCTCAATCTATTTCTCCAAGCCCCCAAATGACTACTGTTCCAGTTTTTGCAACTCACGATTCAATGGTTTGGAACCAACGTTTAACATTTTTAACTGCTCACCCACTTGGCGAATTGATTTCCGGCGATAAAAAAGATGTAATTATTTCAAATCATATTTATGGAAATCCTGCACCATGCAGAGTTGTTATTTATGGCTGGCATTATCAAAACGGAACACCAATTCAGCCACTGTATTACGGACACGAAGAAACTTATGCCGATTACAGTCACGGAATTAGATTAGTGCAAAATGAAATTTATGTTGACGGTTGTTTAAATACCGTTCAAAATATTTTACAATCTGCAATATTATGTATATTATTAAGCGACGAAGGTGTAATTTCAAATCCCCGATACCCTATAACCCCTCCAAATATTACAAAACCAATTTCATTTTGTGTTTTAGATAATAATTTAGGAAGTATAAAAATTATTGCAAAAAACGTTTCAAATATTTTAGGATATAAAATTTCGTTAAGTCACGATGGAAAATGTTTTGAATTACCGCAAAATTATTCAGGAAATAACATTACAATAAATAACTTAACAGTTGACACAATAATTTATGTAAAAATTGCTGCCATTGGATTTAATGGTGGAGTTTCGGAATATTCCGAAGTATTAGGAGCTACAACTAAAAACACAAATTATTACAGTCATTATCTTGTTATAAATGCTTTCGACAGAGTAACGGCAGGAAACACTTTCGATTTTATACGCCAGCATGGCTCTTCAATAAATAATATTGGACAATGTTTTTCTTCGGCAACCAATGAAGCAGTTACCGACAGTTTAATTTTGTTAAATAATTTTAATGCTCTCGATTATATTGTTGGAGAAGAAAGTACTGCTAACGAAACTTTTTCAGCTCAAGAGCAATTAATGTTAACAAATTGCAATGTTCATTATTTTATTTCGGGTTCCGAAATTGGCTGGGATTTAGATTATTTGGGTTCTGCTACCGATAAAGATTTTTATCATAATTATTTATATGCAACTTATGTTGAAGATGCACCAAACAACCAGTCATCAACTTATTACAATGCAACATTAACACCACCAAATATTTCACCAATTTTATTTACGTTTGATGATGGAACAAATGATACTTATGATGTTCGTTATCCCGATGTTATAACACCCAACACTATTGGTACTTGGCAAGGCGAGCAAATTGCATATTTTGATGCTTTTCCAGCAAAATGTGCCGGAAGTTTTTACTGGAATAAAATGGTTTACCTAACAATACCTTTCGAAACAATATACCCCGAAAGCAAACGCGACGAAATAATGAACATTGTTAACACAATATTTTTTATGATGAATTCGAAAAATGAAATAAATAAGAATAATGATATTAGAATATTTCCAAATCCTGCTAATAAATTAATAACAATTCAATCAAGTTTTAATTTATGCAATAACGAAATTACAATATATAACATTCAAGGTGTTGAGATGCTGTCCTTCGACAAGCTGGGGATAGTTCAGCATGACGCAGAAAATAAGATTACAATAGATATTAGCATGCTACCTGAGGGATTGTATTTTGTTACAATAAAAGGGAAAGAAATATTTTATAAAGAAAAAATTATTGTTATAAGGTAACGAAAACTCGCAAACGCCGTTTTAATGGCGTTTTGCTATGTATTATGGACTGGGCATATATTATTCTTTCTCTTTTCAATTCTCAATTAAAAATTTACCACTATATAATTCACCATCATTTCTAATCAATTGGTATGTATATATACCCGATTTCAATTCTGCTTTTTTAATTTCAAATTTATTAGTTTTATGATTATTGCATTTGCTCAATATTTTGCCATTTATATCACTAATCAACAAAGTATATGAATATTGACCAGCTTCTGAAATTTCAATAATAATTTTTGAATTTGTAGCATCAAGGTAACATACTAATCCATAATCATTAGGTTTATTTTCCTGAATTGCTGTACTTTGTGTAATTATTGTGTCAAATCCGGAGAAACATATATTGTTAAGAATAAAATTATAGGTATTTAAGGTACAATCAGGAATTTTTATTGAGAAATCATAAAGACCTGATGCTTCATTAACATTTAAATCATACCTATCTATTAGTACTGTATCATTTTTTATTTCTGTTATAAAATAATGATTTGATAAAGTAGCATTATAGCTTGCTGCAATCTTTCCTGAAAATGTTATTGTGTCATTTTCAAAGTTTACATTTAACTGTTGATCTTGGGGATTACCACTGTAAAGAGCAGTCGCAAATAATATAGTATCAATATATTCCGTGGTAATGGAAATATCGTTATTAATAATTGAATCAAGTTCTATAAATATAGAGTCCTTTACAAAAAAATGATAAGCACTTAAATAGCAATTAGGAATTTCCACAAAAAAGATGAATGATCCTGAACAGTCACATGTTGGTGCAGGCGTATATTTTTCAAAAATTATTGTATCATTTGTTTTCTCTACAATAAAATAGTGATTATTACAACAAACAGAGTTTACATTTCCCCAGCAAATTAAAGTATCATTAATAAATTTGAAATTGAATTGTTGAGTTTCATTACATAAGGTTGCCCCGCTCGAATAAAAAATAGTATCAATAGATAATTGAGCATTAGCAATTAAACCAGATATTATTAGTCCTAAAATTGTTAAAGTAGTTTTCATTTTTTATATTTTAAATTGTTTTTTAATCTTATCTTACCTATAACGGATTGGCGGTATGTTTTTGTTGCCGATTTCGAAGCACTGTCCTGTCAAGTTACACGAAAGTTTATAAAAAGCAGAAACGCTGAAACCCGCACTGTCTCGGCAATAAAACATACCGCCTGTTACAAGCTGGCCGTTCTTGCCTATCAATGAATTGTCTTTCATTTTTGCTGCATTGTCTTTTTGTCAGTGCGATGGCTTTGTAGCTCTTTTGCATTTTTATAGTTGGCTTATAGTGTTGGAAAAAATGCAAATGTGCTACAAATTGCGTTGGCTAAATGATAGCTTTTTCTTTCTTTTTCTTTGTGTATTTTGCTTTATCCTCCATCAATAATAATTGTTGAGCATTGTTATTGTTGCCGTTTAAATAAACATTAAAATTAAGTTCATCATTTTCCTGAATATTTATGCGATGCATTGCAATATCAAAATATTCTTTGCTGATTTCTATTCCGATAAAATTCCGATTCAATTTTTTTGCAACCGCGCCTGTCGTTCCGCTACCAGTGAAAGGGTCTAAAACTGTGTCTCCTTCTTTACTCGCAATTAAAATAATTCTTTGCATAAGTGTCTCAGGTTTTTCTGTCGGGTGAATTGTCTTGTGTCTCTCAGCATTAATCTCCCACAAGTTTTTCATTTGCTTGCCACCATTAATTTGTTTGGCCAAGTCGTAATTAAAAAAATATTTTTTTGACTTGCTCGCAACCCAAATTAATTCTGTTGATGGTGCAAGTCGGTTTGTAGAAAGCAAAGGTGTTGCGTTACGCTTAAACCAAATCACATCATTGATAATCCAAAGTCCTAATTTTTTAAGTAGAACACCAACAGAAGGATGGTTGTGTAGAGTTCCGCTTATCCAAATTGTTCCTGTATCAGACAACACACGAATACACTCACTCATCCAGTCCTCATTGAATTTATGGATGTCTGTAATTACATCCCAATCGCCTTTGTGCAGTTTTGCAACTTTCCCGTTTTTAGTTGTGAGAAAACCTTCACCTGATAAATTATAAGGAGGGTCTGCAAAAATCAAGTCAATGCTTTTTTCGGGAAGTGTCCGCAAAACTTTTAAGCAATCGTCATTAAACAGTTGTATGTTTTTCATTCATTCTTTTTTTTAAAAGGTTTATGTATTCAGGATGGCGTTCAATACCAATCCATTTTCTATTTAGTTTTTGTGCAACGAATCCTGTAGTCCCTGTGCCGAAAAATGGGTCAAGCACAATATCATTTTCGTTTGATGATGCAAGTATAACAAGCTCTAAAAGTTTTTCAGGTTTTTGAGTCGGATGTGCAGCACGATTATTTTCTCCTTTAATTCTTTCTTTGCCTTGGACAATTGGCAATTCAATGAAGTCAAGGAAATCTCTCATTTGTTTTTCATTTCCTTCTTTGGTTTTATTTGGATTGAACTTTTTCATTTGGTCGTAATTAAAAATCCAATTCTTGCCTTTTACAAACCAACAAACAAATTCGGTAGAATGAGTAAATGTACGCTTAGTGATGTTAGGCATTGAGTTGGTTTTATACCAAGTAATAATGTTGTTCAACTTGAATCCAAGTTCTTTGGCTATAAAAAGAATTTCGCCAATGTTATGCTGTGTGCATGAAACATAAATGCTCCCGTTTGGAGTTAGAATATTAAAACTTGCCTTCAACCAGTTTCTTGTGAATGAAACATAATCTTTGTAATCGTAAGTATCCCAATCTTCATTCACTTTGTAAAATGCACCACCTGTAGTATTATTGGCAAGATTCAAAGATTTACCTGAAAGATTGTATGGTGGGTCAGCAAAAATTAAAGGAATTGAATCTTTGTCAATTTCTTTTTGCATTATTTCAATGCAGTCACCTGCGTATGTATGATTGATTTTCATTACGCTGCAATTTTATTTTTCCAATTAGTTAGGACTTTGTCAATTGCCGAAAGCCAATCAAAATGCCCTTTTATACTGTTAGTTAAATCAATTATTTCTTCATAAAGTTTTTCGACATCAGTATGATTGTATCGTTTACCTTTTTTGAGTAGTAGCAATAAAGTTTCAAGAAGAATTGCAAATTGTTCGGTAGTCATTGGAACAATTCTTTGAGGAGAACCATTATACCCGTGTTTAATTGAAGTCCAGAAATGATACAAAGTATCATCATGAACTTTTGGGGCAACAAATAAACAGTAACTATGAAGATTTGAAAATTTATTTTCAAATTCTCTAAGATGTCGCATTACTGGTTGGCTTTCTCTTACCCACTGAAAGTTTGATGTATCTAATGTTACTTCGCAAATTGCATTGTAGGTTTTGTAAAAGCATTCAATGTCAGCTTGGTTACCAGCCGCATGACTAATGGGTTCACCATCGTCATCTACAGGATAATTCGGTTTTATTTTTATTTCATCATTAATAATTTTCAAACTGTCTGAAAGTAATTGCTCAAATTTTTCAGGCGAAATCTTTCTAATTGCCTTTGTGTCTTTCAATAGAGTAATTATTTCAAAAATTTTATTTTCATTATTTACAATTTCAGTTTTTGCTTTTCTATCTTTTATGTCAAGATTGATTTGCCTTAATCTCAAAATGTAATTATCAATTTCAACTTTATTTAATTTCGTATAATCAGTAGAGAGAACTAATTTTTCTTCTTTTAAAATTTCAGTCGTTGAATTTTTCGCAAATTCATAAATTGTTTGAACTAATGATTTTGCAATTTGAATTGAGTTTTTTAAATCTTCTGATGGAAGTTTTGGTAATGAAATATCTGAAATGTAACTTAAGTAATCGTCAGTCGTTTTGAATTGAAAAGCTTCACCATTAAACTTTTTTAAAATCTGATTTATTTCTACTTGTCTTGTTGGTTCAATGTCAATTCGCCAGTCTGCTCCAAAGGAATCAGTAGATACTTTAAAATATCTTGTAAGTCGGAAATATCGCATGATGTTATCTCCATATTCAAAGAAATTATTTATTTGTTTTTCAGATGGTGTTTGTGTTTTGTAAAATTCTTGAGCAAACTTGTAAATGAACTTTTGCTTGTCTTTGCTATTACGATAAGCTAAAACATTTTCTACATAGTTGTCAATTAAATTATGGTTGATGAGTGAAGGAACAAACAAGCTGAATTCAGTTTGAGTCAAACCTCTTTTTTCTGATTTTTGATTTACACGGTTAATTAAATGCAACGCTGCAATAAATGGAACAACATCAAAACCATTTTCAGCTTTGAAGTCAGAACTCCAAGGATTTGGAAATTGTAATTTCAATAAAGATTTGAAAAAGGCATAGCCAATTTCAAATTCACCATTGATAAATTTATTTCCTAAGTCAGTAATTTTAATTTCCCCAACTGATTCTCTTGCAATTGAAAATCCAAGTTTTGTAATTGGATTTGCAGAATGCCTGCCTCTCATTGATGGGTCTTTGTAATTTTGTAGATAAAATACTTCCTCAGCAATTTTAAATGATATTACTTTTGTTGGGTCGTTAAAAATTACTTTGTATTTATTAGGAATATTTGTTGGTTTGTAATATTTGTGCTGTATCAAACTGATTTGATAATTCATTTGATTCTCCTTATCAAACGGTTTCCCTTCCAATAGTTTTAATACCTTCAAGAATGGTAATATTCTTTCAGGATTTCTTACAGTCGTTGAAAAACTCCATAGCTGCATACTCGTATTTTTTTGTTCAAAGGTAATTATTAAAGTTGTGAGTTTTCGATACTATTTTATGACAATGAAACTTTTTATCAACTAAATATTTTTTTTGGGTGGTGGGTGGGCTTGGGAGCGATCGGGAAAAATTAAATGTGGTGTTTTAGTATCGGCTTATTGGATGGCAAAACACCTCTTTTAATTTTGCGAAGCGTAGGCTGTTTTAGGGTTTGTTATTTTGCAGCAAATATTCAATTATACGTCTGTCTTTTTTTACGGCTTATTGCTAACTAATCGCTATGTGTACCTTATCCAACATTAACTGTTTACAACCCTTTATAAGCATTTGCTTTAGTTTATTAAAAATTGCTATTACAAATTTATTAAATTATTTGTTACAAACACAAAAAATACTTTCATTTATTGTTTGAATTTAACGGATTGGCGGTATGTTTTTGTTGCCGATTTCGAAGCACTGTCCTGTCAAGTTACACGAAAGTTTATTAGATGCAGAAACGCTGAAACCCGCACTGTCTCGGCAATAAAACATACCGCCTGTTATAGTGCGTATTTTATTCAATATCAAACAATTCTGCTGGATTAATCTTAAATTGCAACATTTTAGCAGTATCTCTACCTCCATCACCACCTTTTCTTTGCATTGTAATTCTACCAATCTTAAAATTTCCTCTTGTAGTTATTTCTATTTCACCATTACCAAAATAATTCATACAATAATTCATTGGTTTAAGTATCCAACGTGCATTTTTTGCAACTTTTTGTGCAACAAGCATCCATTCTGCTGCAAATTTACCTCTACCTTTTAGTATTTCGGAAACGATTAATGATTGATTTTTGTTTAACCATTTTAAGATTGTCTTTTGCTCTACATCTGTAAATTCATTTGCGAACATTCTTCGCTGTCTTTTGGCTTTTTAATTGTTGGTATTTCTTCGCCTGTGTAGCGTTTGAGGATTGAAATAATATTTTTTGGTATATCCCACATTTCAGTATATTTGTCAACCCAACGCTTGTCTATTTGATTAAATCCTTTTGGATTGCTTACCAATTTAACTTGTAAATTTTCAACATCAATTGCTTTTTTCAATTTGATTGTAACTTGAACTTGCACATCAGTTTTAAATCCAGCTATTTTCACAGCTTCAACATATTCAATTTCTGAGATTTTATATTTCATCAAGATTAACCATTCTTGAGCTTCTTTATCTTTTTTCCAATCATTAAACTTTTCTACAATATCGTTGTGTTAAAATTCATCATATTTTTCTGATTTATAAATTAATTTCCAATTATCAGAATTTTGCCATATTTCAATAACAGCATTAGCATATTTATCCTTATAATTTTCAAATTCTTTATATATTTTTCTTAATGGTATTGGAAATGTAACATTTATTTTAGGAGTAAATTTGAATTTTTTATGCTTTGTTAATTTTTTTGATAAATTTATCCATTGCTTCAATTCAATCAATTCCTCTTTTGTATTAGATATTTCAAGTTGTGTTTGGATAAACGCAAGTGCTTTTGTAATAATAACTACATTTTCAGGAAATAATACAAAATACATCCAATAATCTCTTTCAAAAAATAATTTATCTATTGCTCTTACTCCATTGATAGCAATCCATTTGTCGCTGTTTTGCATTGTTTTTATTTCAATTTTTCTAACCTTTCCATCTTTATAAACGGATAATCCATTGAAACCAGATAGTCTTTTTACTAATTCAATTTTTGCCCCTTTAAAAGTTTCTAAAGAACAGACTAAACCTGTTCCAATTTTTTCAATAGAATTACTATGTTCCATTTGTTTTTACAATTATTTTAAACTGCCTTTGGATTAAGGTATTTTGCTATTGCATTCTGAATATCATCAGATAATTTATAATATAAAGTTGCATTATGGGCATCCTTTTCAAAAACTCTCTTGAATTTAATAATTTCCCCATTAACAAATGTAAATTGCAAATTAGAACAATTTGGCATGTTTACAAGTAGTTGAATATTTTCGTCCTGCTTATTTTCTATCATAAAAATTTACTTTAAAGTCATTGCTGTTGTACCACTTCCCATAAAAGGATCATAAACTAAGTCGTTCTCATTAGTCCATGTATTAATTTGGTCAGCAACAAGTTTTTCTGGAAAAATAGCAGGATGATTATATGCAATTTTATCTTTTGTAGAAATGCTACCACATATTGAATAAAAGAAAACATTACCAACTTTTTTTTCAGTTGTTCTTTCAACTTTTTCATAATCCAAAGTGCCATTCTGTCCTCTATTTTTCATGTTGGCAAGTCCTTGGTATTTTGTTGGTTCAGTTATTGGATTAAATGTTTTGGGACTCCCTTTCGATAAAGCAAACATATATTCAAAATGCTGATGGTATCTATTCCCTGTTTGAGGCATTGGATTGTTTTTATAATAAATCATTGTGTCATGAATTCTAAATCCAATTTCTTTAAAATATAAGGCTTGTTTAAACGATGTCCCTGTTTCGCTTCCGTCAATTGTTGCATCTGCAACAACCCAAATAATAACGCCTCCAGTTTTTACTTTTCGGAATAGTTCTTTTGCAATTTTTTCAAATTCAAATTGATAACCATTATAATTCCTTATATCGTCATAAGGTGGTGATGTGATTACAAAGTCAACATAATTGTCAGGCATATTTTTCATTGTAATCAAACAATTCTCGTTGTATATTTTTTCAAGTTCCATGTTGCAAATTTATTCAATTTTCTGGCAATATACTTGTCGTTTTTGTCTTTTTTAATATGCACTATAACTAATCGCTATGTAAACCTTATCCGAAATTAATTGTTTACATCCATTTATAAGCATTTGCTTTAGTTTATTAAAAATTGCTCATACAAATTTATTAAATTATTTGTTATAAACTTAAAAAAAATACTTTCATTTATTGTTTGAATTTAAAATAACGGATGAGGCTATATGCAATAAGGGATTGCGTGCCACATTCCAGTCCACAAGTAGAAAAGTTCGGGCGTCACACTGTCCATCGAAACCTACTGTAACCCGTATGGGACGTAGCATTAGTTATCGTTTAGGTTGATTTTTCATAATTCAATAAGTGATATTTCAATTAAACCTTCCAGAAATTTTCAATATAGTCTTTTGGAGAAATTATTTTTACTCCTTCGTAGTCTGAAATTGTAAAATGGTTTGTATTACCAGTTATAAGAAAATCTGCTTTAGAAAACACTGACAATTCAAGAAATTTATTATCCGCTTTATCTGTAATTATATCCAAATGAATATTTGGTTTATAAAATTTACCAACTCTTTTTATGTTTGTCATGATAAACAAAGCATTTTGTTTGAAATCTTTGTACTGCGAAAACTTTGTTCGAATAAGTACTTCTGCATATTCATTTAAGACTGGTTCAGATAGACAAATTTTTATTCTTTCAGTTGCAACCAAATTATGAAGAATTCGATATGGATATCCATGACTTATTAGTGCCGAAATAATAACATTTGTATCTAAAACAATTTTATGCATTTTTTCGTGCTTTTTCAATTTCAGCATTAATTTCATCTAAAGTCATTTCTGATAACCCTGACTTTTTGGCCATCCTTAGTGACTTTTCAATAGACTTTTGAAATAGTTCCCGTAAAATATTTTCTTTTAGTTTAGCGAAATTAATAATACTGCTATTTAATCCGTATTTTAAATAATCTCTTTTACTTACCAATATTTGTACTTGTGCAATTGTCATAAAATATTTTTTTTTCTATAAACAAAAGTAATCTATTTTCAATAAATTAACAAAACAAAATTATAAGATTTTTGCCAACAAGAATCTCAATATTTTCCAAGAATCTTTAAAGTTGGATGTTC
Organism: Bacteroidetes bacterium GWA2_32_17; assembly: GCA_001769035.1. Classification (GTDB taxonomy): domain Bacteria; phylum Bacteroidota; class Bacteroidia; order Bacteroidales; family GWA2-32-17; genus GWA2-32-17. Next base: position 19,082 of record MENF01000152.1, on the reverse strand, counting down.
TTTCAACTTAACGTTAACGGCGGCCGCTTGACATTGTGCAAATTACGTCAAACTTTTCAATCCACCAAAACTTATTCATTTGCATAATGTTAAGCGACTGTTAGGCAATCGTGCTCATTTTTTTGTCAACTTTTCCAATAACCAACGTGCCCAACAAAATGCTAAGGCGTCTTCATCACATTCAATACATTTGTCTGCCTTGTTTTTTAAATATGAATTTTCATGGTCTGTCAATGTAATAGCTTTTAAAATAGGTTTTCCCGTTATATATTCAATTGCTGAAATGTATGCCATTTGATAACAATATTGTTCATCGTCTAAATAGCGTTCAATTTTTTGATAATCTCCTCCTTCCCATCCATAAAATTTGTCACACTTTAATAACCTGTCTTTAATTTTAGGAACAGCAGATTCATAATGAAGATAGGCAGCTAAATATACCCATGAGTATCCACTGTCTATGCGTTGTATTATAAATGGCTCTAATTCATTTCTGTATTTTTTAATTTTTTCTCTTTCAATACTGTCAATTTGAAAAAGGAATATTCCTTTCTTGACATCTTCATAGTCCAAAGATGGCGGGTCTGCATAAATGGGAAGTTCAGAAATGTCAGTTGTCTTTTTGAACAAATTATTTTTTAGGTTTTCCAATTCATTTTCGGTCGTTGCTTGATAATTACAGGCAGCTAAAAGGATTGAAAATATTGTCCCAAAAAACAAGAGTCGTAATATAGTAGATTGTCTTTTCATTTCATGTTGCCTAACTAATGGCTATGTATGATATAACCGACATTAACCGTTTATATTAATTATTATCATTTGTTGTTGTTTAATTTGTACAAACAAAGATAACTTTTTAAGTAATACACACAAATAATTATTTAATGTTTTAATATGATGTACACTTAAAAAACTTAAATTCTTTTTCAATTAATTCATCTTTTTTAATTGTTACAAAATTATCGCACGATAAACAAAACATTGTATCGGGAATAATGTAATAACTGCCCGGAACAACTAATACTGAAATTCCGCCATTAACCGCTTCTGTTACTATTGAAATAGTTTTTAGTGAATCGAAACTGCTATCGTTAAACTGTTCGGCAATGCTTTTCTCAACAATATACACATTGCCAACATAAGGTTTGTAAACTCTTGTACTTATGTTAATTGGTGGCATACAATCGCCTTCGCTATAAAAAACTCTTGTGTTTATACCGCTTGGTGCACGACCATCAATGCAAGAAAATAATGTGCTTAGTAACAATATAAATAATAATTTTAAATGCTTTATCATAAAAAATAATCTTTTATTTCTTTCATTAAATAAGATGTTTCGCTAATCACTCAACATGACAAAAAAAACAAATTTAATCTATTTTTTATCGTTCGATATTTCTTTCATTACTTTTGTTATTTCTAATTCGCTGTTATATAGCTTTTCTTTGCAAAATTTAATTAATTCCGATGCACGTTTTACTTTTAGTGCAAGCTCATCTATTTGAATTTCTTCGTTTTCCATTTGCGAAACTATTTTTTCGAGTTCTGCAAATGCTTTGTTATAATTTAGTTCTTGTTTTGACATTTTATATTTTGGATTAAGGATTTAGAATTTTTGATATTTTAAAAATTTCACTTCTTTGTATCATTATGTTATTAAGTTATTAAGTTATTAAGTTATTTCAATGTATTTCTATTTATTTCAATGTATTTCTATGTTTTCGTTCATTGTACTTTGTACATAATACTTTGTACATAATACTTTGTACATAATACTTTGTACATAATACTTTGTACATAATACTTTGTACATAATACTTTGTACATAATACTTTGTACTTAATTTATTTTTTTACTGTACTATTTATTTTACCATTATGCAATTGTGTTTCAATATTATCGCCATCTGCTAAAATATTTATATTTTTAATTTGTTTTCCTTTGAATGTTGTTATAGAAAATCCCTTTTTTAAAACTTTATCTGGTTCGCATTGATTTACAATTCTTTGATACGATTCAATTTTTTGATTATTAATTTTTATTAAATCGTTACAACTATATTTTAATTTTTCTTCAATATTATTAAGTTCAGTCTTATATATTGTTAGCTTTTTAGAACTTCCTATTGAATACATGTAACATAATTTGTATAAGCTTTCGTTTTTTGAATGAATTAAATTTGAAGATAAAAAATTAATACGTTCCGAAACCAATTCAATTTCACTGCCACAATTTTCAACAATATCTTTTGCATGGCTAACAATTGTTTCGGTTATTTCATCAATTTTAAATGCAAATTCCGAAACTTGAGCAATTAAAAAAGTTGCTGCTGCTGTGGGTGTTTTAACGCGTGTGTTTGCAATCATATCAACAACACTTTGGTCGCGTTCGTGTCCAATACCTGCAATTACAGGCAACGGAAACTGACAAATATTTGAAGCTAAATCGTAACTGTCAAAACAACTCAATTCGGCTCTACTCCCACCCCCACGAATAATCACAACTACATCAAAATTTTCGTTATGTGTATAAATATTATCGAGTGCGTTTAAAATTGATGATTCAGCAGAGTCGCCTTGCATATATGCCTGAAACAAAACTGGATAAAACACAAAACCATATTCATTATTTTCTAACTGTGATATAAAATCGCCATATCCGGCAGCAGTTTCAGATGAAATTACAGCAATTCGTTGAGGAACAACAGGAATTTCGAGTTGACGGTTCATATCAAAAATTCCATCGGCAACAAGCTGCTGAATTGTTAATGTTCGCTTTTGCTCCATGTCGCCAATTGTATAGGCGGGGTCAATGTCGTGAATTGTTAAGCTATAACCATAAAGCTCGTGAAACTCAACCGAAACATTTACAAGGATTTTCATTCCCTGCGATAATGTGCTATTTGTTGAAGTTTCGAAATATGGTTTTATTAAACGATAAGTACTTGCCCAGATATTTGCTCTTGCTTTTGCAAGTATATTGTTAGACATTTCATCTTTTTGAATAAATTCTAAATAACAATGCCCGGAAGAGTTATTGCGAATCTCACTAATTTCGGCAACAATCCAGTATGTTTTGCTAAAATTTTCTTTTAAAGCTTTTTTTACAAGACCATTTAGTTGAAAAAGTGATAAAAATTCTTGAGACATTATTTAAAAATTTAGGATTAACGAATTAGGATATAGTGTTGTTTATTTTCATTAAGAGCATTTTAAGAAAAGATGTTTCGCTAATCACTCAAAATGACAACAAGGTTTTTATATCAATTTCAGTGTTTATTGTTTTTTTTGTTGTTTACTCTTTTGCTTATTTAACTTTTAACTACTAACTTTTTATAGCTACCTGATTGAGTCTGAATTTTAACAAAATATATCCCGCTATTCAAATCATTTATATTATTTATTTTTATAATGTTATAATCATTTGGAATAATATTTTTGTTTGTTTTGTAAACTGTTTTTCCAAGTATATCTATAATTTCAATTGAAATATTATTCGATTTCTCAGAAATAAATTCAACATTTAATTGTGATGAAAATGGCGAAGGATAAACATTTATAATTTGCTCTTTGTTCATATTATTATCAGCTATTCCGTTTAAAATAAAAAATGCTGCATAAAAATTTGGTATTCCATAACCTAACAATGTATCGGGATTATAATATTGTGATGCACTTTTTATAATAGCTTCACGAATTTGCATATTTGTTGCATTTGGAAATGCCTGCCACAAACAAGCACTCATTCCTGCAATAATTGGGCATGAGAAAGATGTTCCATTTCCATTAACAACATTTCCACCGACGTCAACAACTGCTGTGCCTTTACCCATTGCTGCCACATCGGGTTTTACTCGTCCATCGGCAGATGGTCCAACCGATGTAAATGAAGCTGGTTGTTGTAATGTATCAACTGCACCAACAGCAAGAATACTGTCGGCATCGGCAGGAATACCTATTTTGTGCCATGGCTGTGAACCCGAATTCCCTGCACTTATGCAAACTAAAATTCCCTTACGTGCTGCAATTGTTGCAGACATACTTGCAACTGAAGTTTCTCCATCAATATCGTTCCATGTATGATTTTGAGTTGTATCGTCAAATGTTGTGTAACCTAAACTTGAGCTAATTATGTCGGCACCAATACTATCGGCATATTCGGCAGCACAAACCCATGTGTATTCTTCAAAAATATATTCTCCGTCAGCATCTTCGCTTTTTAATAAAGTGAATGAAGCATGCGGTGCAGTTCCAACTAAAGAGCCATTAGCAATAACTCCAATTGTCGACAAAACTGAAGTTCCGTGTGAGCCCGATTCATATACAGTGTTATCATTTTTACCGGTTACAAAATCGCGGGTAGAAATAATCCGATTATTATTAAAAATTGAATCGAAAATTGGCGAACTGTTAGTTCCAATCCATCCAACATCAAGCAAGGCAATTAACATTCCATCACCTCTATATCCCTGATTATGCAAATAATTTCCGTTTAACATTAATATCTGGTCGGTTCCCATTCCGTAATTATAATAATCGGAAAGCGTGCCTAAATCTTCTTTTTTGCTTTTATTGTTTTTTGCAATAAGTGGACGAACATATTTATAAGATTGCACAAATGAAATTCCACTTAAAATTTGCAATATTGTTGAATCTGTAACAGTTGCCAAAACGCCATTAAACCATTTTGACTCATCAAAAACATCGAAGCCTGAATTTATCATGCTATCAACATAAGTTTGATTTACAGGAATATCCAATGTGTTAATTTGAATACCTTGTATTACTCTTCTATCAATTGCACGTTGTGATAAAAATAATGAAGGACTCGAAATACTATATGGAGAATTTGTTTTGTCGGTAAATTGAATCCAGTAAATACCGGGCTTTTGCGAAAAACCATTTAAAACTATAAAGCTAAAAACAATAAGTAGAATATTTTTCATGTGTTTATATTTTTTAGTTTATTGATACTCAATTTATTATATTTTTCAGATTGATGTAGATTGAAGAAGATTGATAAGATTGAGAGCGTCCCAACCTTTTTCAATCTTTTCTTATCAATCTTTTCAATCTTTTTTCAATCTCATCACTTAACCGCTAATATAATCATTCCCTTGTGTGTTTTCTTGGTTGTTTCATTTTTTTATTTTAATTATGTGAAATTATTGTTTGATAATATAAATGTCCTCGCGAAATACGCTGTTCAATTGGAATATTAGGCGGATATGTATAAGCATAATCAATTGCAATAACAGTTTTGTTAATTAATCCAACATTTGTTGCATATTGTTCGAAAGTTTGATATTTGTATATTAAAGTTTCTTCATATTTTTGATTAACAGTTAATATTGAATCAAAAATAAGTGCATTAATTGAAACGTATTCATCCATATTACTTATTGAATAATTTGTAGCTTCTAAAGTATTAAAAGCATTTCCATTCCATATTTCATCTTTTTTAGGTGGAAAAATAATTTTTATGTATCTAATGTTTTCTTCAACCGAGTGTGCCTGATTGTTAATTATCTGATTTTCCCAAACATCGCTGATTACCCATTGCTGTGCTGAATCAGCTCTTTTATATCGTTCCAACCGCCATGCAATATTTCCGCTATTGTCAATAAATGAGGAATCGTAAATTTCTTTTAATTCATAAGTAATTGTGGTGTCAATACTTATTTCTTTATCTATAGTTCTGTCTGTTATTTTGTAAATTCGTTGTAAACCCTGTTTTAAAGAAAAATAATTGTACTTATAATTAATTGGGATAGATGGATTTTCTTTTTTACATGCTGAAAAGAGGATTATTAAAATAAAAACATATTGCAATCTCAACGCTAATAATAGATTGCTTCGTCCCAAAAAAGGCGGGACTCGCAATGACGAACTATTAATTTGGATTTTAGATATATGCTTCATAAAAATTAAATACATACAAAGTTACAAAATTATTCCGCCACCAACAACATCATTATTTTCGTAAAATACAGCCGACTGACCTGGAGCAACTGCAAAAAGTGGTTCGGATGCAATTATAGTAACAGACTCTTTATTGGGAATAAGTGTTGCTTTAGTTTCTGTTGCTTTATATCTTATTTTTAGTTGTACAATTTGATTTTCTTTTATTTTCGGATATTTTATCAAATTCACATTGTTGATTTTAAGATTCTTGCTTAATAATTCTTGATAGCTACCAAGAACAATTTCGTTTGATTTTGCACGAATTTCGACAACATATCGTGGTTCGCCCAATGCAATACCGAGTCCTTTTCGCTGACCAACAGTATAATACGGGAATCCTTTATGTAGTCCTAAAATTTTGCCATCAGTTGATATAAAGTTCCCTGCACCTATTTTATTGTCAATGTCAGGAACTTGCTCTTTTAAAAATTCACGATAATTATTTTTAGGAATAAAGCATATTTCCTGACTTTCACGCTTTTCAACAAGTTTAACTAATCCTCGTTTTGCAGCTTGTTTTTTTATGTCCGTTTTTTTCCATTTGCCAAGTGGGAAAATTGTTCGCGATAAATTTTCTTGAGTTAACATCCACAAAAAATAACTCTGGTCTTTGGTTTCGTCAGCTCCTTTGCTTAATATATATCGTTCGTTTTCGAAACGAACTTGTGCATAATGTCCCGTTGAAACAAAATTGCAATTGAGTTTATTGGAAAGATTTAATACTTCGCCCCATTTTGTTTCGGCATTACAACGTACACATGGATTAGGAGTACGCCCTGCCATGTATTCGCTTACAAACTCACTAATTACAGTTTTATTAAAATGTTTACGTAAATCTAAAATATGATGAGGAATTTCATTTTTTTCAGCAAATTGCTTTGCTTCCATTATTGAATCAATGCTGCAACAACCTTTTTGTTTTTCCCAACAACCTTCAGAAATGTAATCCCATGTACGAAATGTTACACCAAAAACATCATAACCTTCTTCTTTTAAAAACAATGCAGCGAGCGAGCTATCAATACCACCACTCAAACAAATCAAAACTTTTTTTTTACTCGACATCACTTTTATTATTTGATTTGAAAAAATTTTCTTCTTTTGGCTCTGGTATTTTCCCTTTCATTTGCTCCCACTCTTTCATCTGTTTTTTAAATTCCTCATCGTATTTGTCTTCATTAACTAGCTTACCATTAATGTATTCTAATTCTTTCCATAATGAACCATCTTTATTATAGAAAGTCCATTTACCATCGGGCAAATCGTTTTTGTAATGAGCTTTTAAATATAATTTTCCATCATCAAAATAAACATTAAACGGACCATCACGTTTATCGTTAATATGTCTGGTTTCGTATCGAACTCCTCCATTCTCAAAAAATGTTTTCCATAATCCATCCTTTTTGTTATTCTTATATGTTAATGCTTGAGATTGCTTTCCGTTTTCAAAATAATTATTAAAAACTCCATCTTTAATGCTTACTTTGTACGATTCTGTTGACGCCAATTTACCACTTTCGTAATAATAATTCCAAATACTATCTTTTATGTTTTGCTCAACGTATTTGCCATCAGCCATTTTAAACCCATTATTCCAATATAAAATTGCATAACCAACATTGCCGGTTTTATTATATTTTACGTAAACTTTTAATTGTCCGCTTTCGTAATATCTTTTATAATCTCCAATTAGTTTATTATTAACAAAGTAGCCAGTGTAAGCTGTTTTTCCGCTTTCATATTTTCGATGCCAATTTCCTTGACGATTACCCTGAATATCTGTATAATTAATTAGTTTAGTAGTGTCGCCAGATTGTTGACCTACATTTTGAGCTATAACAAAAGCTTTAATAGTAAATGTAAATATTAAAATAATAATTATGTATCGCATGATAATTGTTTTTATTTTTAAACAACGAAATTAATAAAAAATTACATAATGACTTAATAATTTAATAAAGACATGTTGTTTGAATTATAAAAAATTTATGTTAGGCGAAATATTATTTTGAAGTGCTGGCTAAATTTTATTACTTTTGCATAAAATTATGCCCAGGTGGTGGAATTGGTAGACATACCAGCTTGAGGGGCTGGCGCCGTCACAAGCGTGCAAGTTCGAGTCTTGTCCTGGGCACTAAGGTAATCAAGTTGTATCAATTGATATATAATTTGGTTACCTTATTTTATTTTGAAATATTTTGTTATTTTCATTAATTAGTCGAACCTTAAAAACCCTTTTTAAAAATTAAAGTCATTGGTAATTTTAATTTATGATTTTTTTTATTTTTCTTTTTTCACCACCAAAAAAGAAACAAAAAACCCTCCACGAAGTCCAACTCCAATTTTTTAACTAATTCTAAATAAATAACTTAATAGATGGAATAGCTTTGTTGTAACACCGTGTATAATTAGCCCAAAAATTGTAGTTCGCACACTTCGTGGACAGCCCACCGCACCGCTTCGATTAAAAAGTATAGAAAATAATTAACCTTTTTACATTTAAGAAACTATTAAAATATACAAGGTTTTAACAAGTTTACTAATATTTCTTGCAAATAAAAATGGATTATTATTAACTTAAATACTTGATAATTAATGCATTTAATATTTTTAAGGAATGACTAATTATTAATGCGAATCAAGGATTGAAATCTAAAAGTCCCATAGGGACAATATATTGGTAGAAACAAATAACACCCATTAACACAAATACCGTAGGTATGAAATATTTGAAATTATTCATCTCCTTGGTCTGTGGTACACAGACCAATTTATTAAATATTTATTTTTAAAGGTCCGTGAGTCACAGACCTTGGATTGAGAAATTATTTCGTTCCTACGGAACTATTGATTTGTTTATAATTATCTTTTCTACCAATATGCCATTCCTAACGGAACGGGAAAAAATTAATCCTTAATTCGCATTATTTAGAGTCTGTCTATAAACTCTGTGTCTGATTCATAATGTTCGAGTTTGAGGCTTGCGAAGTTTTGAAAACCAAGGAGTTTACTGTAGTAAATGACTGTTTTCAAAACGAGTATAACGAAAAAATCGGACATTATAGACAGACACTATTTAGAGTCTGTCTATAAACTCTGTGTCTGATTCATAATGTTCGAGTTCAAGGCATTCGAAGTATTAAAAAATCAGGAGTTTACTATAGTAAATGACTGTTTTTTAATACGAGAATAACGCAGAAATCGGACATTATGGACAGACACTATTTAATCTACTCCAAGCGAAAGTATCTTGAATCTTTTTTCTATTAAATTCGTGCAATTCGTGGAAAATAAATTCTGCGTAACATCAGTTAATAAAAAAACCGTCAATAAAATTATTGACGGTTCCTTATACAATATGAAAAAAAAATCAGAACTTAAAGCCAAAAGTAGCTAACACTTTAATGTTTGAATTGTTAACATCAACTGACGGAATATTAATCACATAAGGGTCGTATAAAAAATATTTTTCAGAAGAAGTTGTATAATTAAAAGCCATATCAAAATAAAAATCATTACTCTTTATCCCAAACCCTGCATTGTATGATGAAGTAATTGCATTTTCGTTTATATGTCCTGCCCTATATGGACTTCCATACAAACCATAACCAGCCCTAAAACTTAAAGCTCCGTATTTAATTTCGCCACCAATTTTAATATTTCCAGTTTGAGTATATTCAGTTTCAATTGAATTATTTTCACTCCCAAAGAAATAATCGTTAGCACGTAATCTTGCAGTAGTATAATCAACAAACTCATACTCGACACCCAATAAACCAACTTTTCCAAAAACTAATCCTATACTGCCTATTGCTTTAAATGGTGAAGTTAGCTGATAATCATAAGCACCTTCAGGTGATTCGTTAATTGAGCCGTCGCCATGTAAAGCATCTGAATATGATGATTTAATTGAGCTGCTATATTCATCGTGTAAGTTATAAAATGTTGGCGAATGTATTGCCATACCAATTCTAACCATATCAACCGGACGAAAAATCATTCCAAATTTAAAGTTAAAACCAGAGCCGGTTGTTTTTAAATCATTTTTATATTCAAAATTATTAAAATTTGGTATAGAATCATTTACATCTTTTTCTTCATAAAAGCTATTTTCGACATATCTTACTGTTTGAATGCCTACAGTTCCACCCATATAAAGTTTGTTACTATAATTTCCACCTAATGCAATAACATATTCACCTATACTACCTTTTCGGGAAATGCTTTTTGATTGTTTAAGCCCATATTTGGAAAAAGCTGATTTATATGAAGTAGTATCTGGATTTGCAGGGTCAATAATATATGCATCCCAAGCTAATCCTTCTCTAAAATAATTTAAATTACCATATTTTTTACCATTTGCTAAAGCAGCAAAATAATCAGTCATTGAACTCGAATTATTTATTCCTTCAATTTTTGTATAATTATTAAAATCGGCAAGTTTATTATATGCTAGTCCAAAGCTTGTTGTAATCCAACCTTCTTCTTTACCACTGTTATGAGTTGCAACAAATCCGACATTTGCAAAATTCATCTTAAAGTTAATATCGTCGGTTGTTAAATTCTGATATGATGCAGAACTCATGTTGTTAGAAAACTGGGGAGTGAAAACAAATTCAGAGCTTCTATAAATCCCAATTCCAGCAGGATTTGTGCTTAATGTTGAAACATCACCTCCTAAAGCTCCAAATGCACCTGCCATTGCATTGTACCTTGCTGTTCCACTAAAAAAAGTTGTGCTATATCTTAAAGCATCTATTTCGTTTTGCGAAAAACAAATTAAAGGGAACATTGCTATTATTAAAAATTGCTTTTTCATATATTTATATTTTATTAATTAATTTTTATTTGTTTAGGGTTTAGGGTTTAGGGTTTAGAGTTTTTAGTTTAAGGTTGTTAAAAACCCGAAACTTCAAACCCTAAACTAAAAACTTTCTTTTTTTATTTATAATATTTATTTACGATGACCACCACTTGATGAACCACTTGAAGAAGAACCACCCGAACGGCTCCCGCCACTTGACGAAGAACCACTTGAGGAGCTGCCCGATGACCTGCTTCCACTGCTAAATGAAGAAGAACTACTACTTCTTGATGGTGATGAGTAACTCGAATTTGAAGGTTTCGAATTATTATATGAATTTCCTGAATTAGATGGTTTACTATAATTATTACTCCTTGTAGGTTGAGTATTGCTATTAGGTTTACTATTTACATTGGCATTATTATAATTATTATTATTCCTTGGTTTACTATATTCTATAGTATTGTTATTATTAGGTTTTGAATAATTATTGTTATTAGGTTTCGACAAATTATTGTCGTTTCTATTTGGCTTAGTAGAAGGTTCAGTATTAACATTATTATTGTTAGGCTTAGTGTTATTATAATTCGAATAATTATTTTTTGATGGAGTAACTCCGTTGTTTCCATTATTAGGTTTTACCGAAGGTTCAACATTAATAGGTTGGCTATTGATATTTGGTTTCGAATTATTGAAATTAGAATTATCTTTTGACGGAGTAATTCCGTTGCTTCCATTATTAGGTTTTACCGAAGGTTTAACATTAATAGGTTGAGTATTAATGTTTGGTTTAAAATTATTGTTTCCATTATCAATGCTTGGTTTCTTCGAAGAATTATCTATTGTGTTTATTGAATTATTTGAAGGTTTAGTATTTTCAAAAGGGTTTTTGCTTATGCTATTATTAGGTTGTGTGCCAATAGAAGGTTCATTAAAAGTATTTATTGGATTTTTAGAATTGTTATTATCAATCCATAATGGTTTAGTATGGTCATTTGCACCTGAAGTATTGTTATTTATACCATTATGATAATTACCTGCATTTGAAGTATTTATAACTGGAGTTTTATTCACTTCATTTTGATATGTATTAACAAATGAAGAATAATTACCTCTCGAACCATTTGATGAACCATCACCACCTCTATGTCCATAATAAGAAGATGTTAATGCTCCATCATGACTATTGTAATAATAATTATCTGAATAACCATCCCAATAACCATTGTTATATCCGTCCCAATATCCGTGATTATAGCCATTCCAGTATCCCGAGCCATAACCGTATCCATAATATCCGTAGTTTCCATATCCCCAGTATGGAGAGTAACCATAATTATTGTAACCCCATGGAGAATAATAGTAATTGTAGCAACTATAAGGCCACCAGTTATACCCTAAATATATACTTACTCCCCAATCCCATGGATTGTATGTGTACCAATATGAATTAGTATAATAAGAATTATAATAATCGTAACCTAAATAATCATGATGAAATCTGCGAAACCTTGATGAATATTCATAATCGTAATAATCATCGGCATCGTAATAATTGTTAGTAACATAAGTGTTACCATTATCATCGGTATATTGTTCTGAGTTAGAATAATTGTATGATTTTTCGTTATTTTCATCTGAATTTGATTGAGTGGCATCGTCACTCGAGTAATTACTTTCATTATTTGCATTATTATAATTACTACTGTTATTATCGTTATTTGAAGGTTCCGCTTTAGGAGTTGGTTCAGAAACGACATTTACAGAATTTTGAACTGGTTTATCTTTCGACGAAAAGTAAACATCGTCGTAATTTGAAGTAGCAAATTTAGAAGTAGTACAAGCTACTACTATGATTGCTAATAATGCTGGAATTAAAATTTTTGTTTTCATGATTTTTACCTCCTGATTTTTTTATTGTAAAATTAGTAAATTTTTTCTTTTATTTGTAAATAATTTAATAATTAATTTCAAAATCCGTACCAAATAAAAATTAAATGGCAAAAGTATTAACAAGTAAAGAAGAAAATTATTCGCAATGGTATAATGATTTGGTTACAAAAGCCGATCTTGCCGAGAACTCATCTGTTCGTGGATGCATGGTTATAAAGCCTTATGGCTATGCGATATGGGAAAAAATACAAAATATTTTAGACACAATGTTTAAAAAAACCGGGCACTCAAATGCATATTTTCCGCTTTTAATTCCTAAATCATTTTTTAGTAAAGAAGCTAGTCATGTTGAAGGTTTTGCAAAAGAATGTGCAATTGTAACACATTATCGCTTAAAAAATTCGCCCGATGGAAAAGGTGTAATAGTTGATGAAACTGCTAAACTTGAAGAAGAGTTAATTATTCGCCCTACATCTGAAACAATAATTTGGAGCACATATAAGAATTGGATACAATCATATCGCGATTTGCCATTATTAATAAATCAATGGGCAAATATTGTAAGGTGGGAAATGAGAACAAGATTATTTTTAAGAACCTCAGAGTTTTTATGGCAGGAAGGTCATACTGCACATGCTACAAAAGAAGAAGCAATCGAAGAAACTAATAAAATGCTCAATATTTATGCTGAATTTGCCGAAAAAACTCTCGGTATTCCTGTAATTATTGGTAAAAAATCAGATTCAGAGAAGTTTGCCGGTGCAATTGACACATATTGCATTGAAGCTATGATGCTTGATGGTAAAGCACTTCAAGCTGGAACATCACATTTTTTAGGACAAAATTTTGCCAAAGCTTTTGATGTAAAATTTACAAATAAGGAAGGCAAACTCGATTACGTTTGGGCAACCTCGTGGGGAGTTTCTACCCGATTAATTGGTGCATTAATCATGGCACATAGTGATAACAATGGATTAGTTTTACCTCCCAAAATTGCTCCCATTCAAGTTGTTATAATTCCAATTTATAAAAATGAGCAAGAGCATAGCATTGTTTTAAATAAATGCAAAGAAATTAAGGAAAAACTCGAAAATGTAGCATTAACTGTAAAATTAGATGACAGAGATACTCAAAAACCAGGTTGGAAATTTGCCGAATATGAACTAAAAGGTATTCCTATTAGAATAGCTGTAGGTCCAAAAGATATTGAAAATGGAACTATTGAAATTGCCCGTAGAGATACTTTAGAAAAAAAATTAATTCCTAATGATAACTTTAGCGAAAACGTATTAAAGCTTTTAGATGATATTCAGCAAAATATTTATAACAAGGCACTTAAATTCAGAGAGCAACACACATATAAAATAGATAACTATACTGAATTTAAAACTGCAATTGAAAATGGCGGTTTTTTTGAAGCATTTTGGGACGGGACTCCCGAAACCGAAGCTAAAATTAAAGATGAAACAAAAGCAACAATCAGATGTATTCCTCAATACTCCAACGATAAAGAAGGTTTTTGTATGGTAACCGGAAAGCCTTCAAAAAAACGTGTAATTTTTGCAAGAGCATATTAAATTAATTTATACCTTTACCGTTTAATATAATCTATAGGTTGTTATTAAAAACTTTATGAGTAAAAAGGAAGATAAGAAAACAAAAGTGTTAATTATTAATACTTTAAAGGATAAAACTTTTGTAAAACAAAAAGTTCTTGACAACACTTTATCTACCTTTAAACAAATAAAAATTGTTTTAAAAGAAATATCTCTAGAATATTCAGAATCTGTGAAACAGCCAAATTCCAAATTAAATATCGAACATATTGATAAAGGAGAATTTGAAAGCAATTTGGTTTTTTCTTCCGAAATGTTAATTTTTAACATTCAACCTAATATATTTGAATTCGATAGAAGTCATTCTGTTTGGACTACTTCATATTTACAAGATAATCCTTTAAATGCATTTGTTGGAATCATTAACATTTATAATTTTTTATCCGATTCATATAATTTAAATCGTTCAGAAGATTTAGGATATTTAATTGCAAGAGTTTTTATTAATAGGGAAATGCATTATTTTGTTGAAGGAAAAAGACAATTAGGATTCTTATATAACGATTTTGCTAATTCTAAAATTAATCAAGTTGAACTTAAAAAAATTATAGAATCAGCCATTCTTTATTGTCTGAATTTTGAATTATTAGTTCCTAATTACGACGATATAAGTATTGTTTCGGTTGAACAAATGAAAGACAAAATAAGTAAATCGAAAGTTCAAACCGGCAAACGGCTTGGCTTTCAATTTTATCACGATGATGCAAATATTTAATAAACATAAAACAATATAAAAATTAAAAAGTTAGAAGTAAAAAGTATATAAAACAATAAACGCTCAAATTGTTAAATCCGATAGCTATCTGATGCTAAATGGTTAAAAACAATGAATGACAATGAATGACAATAAATATAAAAAATAAATCTTAACTAATAAATAATATTATGACACGTAAAATT
The DNA here is from genome assembly GCA_001769035.1 of Bacteroidetes bacterium GWA2_32_17. GTDB lineage: Bacteria > Bacteroidota > Bacteroidia > Bacteroidales > GWA2-32-17 > GWA2-32-17. Next base: position 3,906 of record MENF01000152.1, on the reverse strand, counting down.
TTAGTAATTATAAATTTAATTTTAGTAGTAGTTTTTATTACTTCTTGTGGAACTGGAAACGATAATAAAACACAAGACCAACAACAGGTTATAGATACTACACCAATAAAGAAATTAACAGTCGAAGAAAGACTTAAAGAATATGCAGTTGTGCCGCTTAATACTGATTTGTCTAAACTTTCGGAAAAAGACAAACAAGTAATTAAGTTGTTAATCGAAGCTTGTAAAACGATGGATGATATTTTTTGGCTTCAGGGTTATGGTCAAAAAGATTCGCTTTTTGCAATGTTAAAAACTCCCGAAGAAAAGAAACTTTGTGAAATAAATTTTGGTCCATGGGACAGACTAAATAATAATGAACCTTTTATTGAAGGTGTTGGTAAAAAACCTATTGGTAGCGGTTTTTATCCACCCGATATTAAATATCTACCATTTATTGACATGAAGTTTGAAGATAAATTAAGTATGTACACAGTTATTAAACGTGCCGATGATGGCTCTTTATACACACAGCAATATCATATTGCTTACAAAGAATATCTCGAAAAAGCATCAAAATTACTTAAAAAAGCTGCTGGTTTATCAGAAAATAAAGAATTTGCAAATTTTTTAAATTTACGTGCCGATGCATTACTTAAAGATGATTTTTACGAAAGTGAAATAAGTTGGATGGATATGGAAACCAATAATATAGATATTGTTATTGGACCAATTGGAAGCGAAGAAGATAGATTTATTAATACAAAAACTGACTATGAAGCTTATTTGTTAATTAAAGACATTGACTGGAGTAACAAAATGAATGTGTATTCACAAACTCTTTCCGAAATTAAAAACCAGTTACAACTTAATAATAATTATAAAAACCAAATAATGTTTACAAAATCAAATATTGGAGTTTATGATGCTATTTATTACGGTGGATGGTCAAATTCAGGTGCAAAAATGCTTTCTATTAATCACCCTAAAGACGGTCGTATTTTAATGGAAAAAGGCAGTAAAAAATTACAGTTTAAAAACGTAATGAAAGCAAAATTTGATAAAGTTTTGCAGCCTATCAGCAATATTCTTATTTCTGAAAATCAACGAAAAAATATAAAATTCGATGCTTTTTTTATTGATAACTTGACTTATGAAATTGCTGATGCAATTGTAGTTAAAACTACTGTCAACAATAAAGGTCATGTTAAAGATGCCTTAAAAGATTATTACCCAACTATTAATTCATTAAAAGCTGATATTTTAAATTTATTTATTATTACAAAACTTCATGAAAAAGGTGTAATAAAAGAAGTTGATTTGTTAGATAATTACGTGGTTTTTATGGCAAATGTTCTTCGTTCAGTTCGTTTTGGTTCAACTGTTTCTCAAGGTTCATCAACACTCATTTGGTTTAATGTTCTTCAGGATATGCAAGCTTTTTCGAGAGATGAAAAAACCGGTACCTATACTGTAAATTTTGATAAAATGAAAACTTCTGTCGAACAATTTTCAGTTACTGTTTTAAAAATTCTTGCCGAAGGCGATTATAATGCTGCTAAAGATTTAATTGAAAATAAAGGCAATATGCAACTCGTCTTGCAACAGGATTTAAAACGTATTTCTGAAGCAGGTATTCCAACTGATATTGTTTTTGAGCAAGGCGATAAAGTTTTAGGGCTATCAAAATAAGATTGAAGAAGATTGAAAAAGCAAGATTGAATGGATTGAGAAGAAAGATTAATAGGAACGAAATTACATCTGAGTTCTTTCAATCTATTCAATCCCATCAATATACATCAATCCTTTAAATCTGTTTCATTCCGTTTGAAAAAATATCAATAAATTTAAAAACATAAAAAAATGAGATTATTAAATATTACAGGAATTTTTATCCTGAGTAGTTTATCGTATTCATATTCTCAAAATAATACAGATTTAATGAAAAATAAAGTTAATGAATACGCTGTTGTTAAATTAACTGCAAATATTTCAAATTTATCCGAAAGCGAAAAACAAATTTTACCAATATTATTTGAAGCAGCTCAATTAATGGACGAACTTTATTGGATACAAGCATGTCCCAATAAAGAAGAACTATTAGCAAACATTAAAGACGAAAATACCAGAAAATTTTTTATGATAAATTATGGACCATGGGAACATTTGAATAATAATAAACCTTTTGTAGAAGGTGTTGGAAACAAACCTGATGGCAGTAATTTTTATCCTTTAAATATGGAAAAAGAAGAATTTGAAAAATTTAGTTCTTCTGATAAAACAAGTTGGTACACAATAATTAGCCGAAATGAAAAAGGTGAATTAATAACTATCCCATATAGCAAATTTTACAACGAAAAACTTATTAAAGCTTCCGAATTATTAAAAAAAGCAGCAGAAATTTCGGATAACGAAAGTTTAAAAAAATATTTAAAACTACGAGCCGATGCTTTGCTTTCGAATAACTATTTTGAAAGCGATATGGCATGGATGAATTTGGAAAATAACAATATAGATTTTGTTATAGGACCTATAGAAAGTTATAACGATGGCATTTATGGCTATAAAACTTCATTTGAATCATTTATTTTGCTAAAAGATAATGAATGGAGCAACAAACTTTCAAAGTTTGCAGTTTTGCTGCCCGAAATTCAAAAAAGTTTACCAGTTGATGAAAAATATAAAACTGAAGTTCCGGGAAAAGATTCTCAACTTGGAGTTTATGAAGCAATTTGTTATGCGGGCGATTGTAATGCTGGAAGTAAAACTATCGCTATTAATTTACCTAACGATAAAAATGTAAATGAACAAAAAGGCACACGTAAACTTCAATTAAAAAATTCGATAAAAGCAAAGTTTGATAAAATTTTATTGCCTATGTCAGAAATTCTAATTGATGATTCGCAAACAAAAAACATAAAATTTGATGCTTTTTTCGAAAATATTATGTTTCATGAAGTTGCACATGGTTTAGGTGTAAGCAAAACTATTAATAATAAAGGTACCGTTTCCGATGCTCTAAAAGATTTGCATACTTCGCTCGAAGAATGTAAAGCCGACATTTTAGGCTTATATATTGTTACTTATTTAAATAAAAATGGAAAGCTTAACGAACATGAATTAATTGATAACTATGTTACATTTTTAGCCGGCATATTCCGTTCGGTTCGTTTTGGAGCAGCAAGTTCGCATGGTAAAGCTAACATGATTGAGTTTAATTATTTTGAAAAAAATGAAGCTTTTACCCGTGATGTCAAAACAGGAAAGTATAAAATGAATTTCGAAAAAATGATTGAAGCGGTAAGTTCATTAGGAAAATCGCTTCTTACAATTCAAGGTAATGGCGATTACGAAGGTGGTAAAAAAATATTAACAGAAATGGGAATTATGAAACCACAATTAGAACAAGATTTACAAAAAGTTTCTAATGCCAATATACCTCGCGATATTATTTTTGAACAAGGCGATAAAGTTTTGGGGCTATCAAAATAAGATTGAAGAAGATTGAAAAAGCAAGATTGAATGGATTGAGAAAAAAAGATTGAAAACGGGCTTTGTCATTCTGAGTGATTAGCGAAGAACTTAGCGAAGCGATCTCACGAACACATTGAAAATAAAATTAAAATGTGAGTAATCTATTTTATATGCTCTGGAAACAGATTAAAAAAGATGGAGAAAGCAAGATTGAATGGATTGAGAAAGCAAGATTGAATGGATTGAGAAAGCAAGATTGAATGGGTTGAGAAAAAAAGATTGAGAAGAAAAGATTGCGGATAAAACAGATAAAAAGATAATGGGAAATGATGATTGGTTAAAATACAAGATTCTGATTCGCGAAAGACTGCGTGAATTTGTTTTAAATATCCTTAAACTTTCAGAAATGTTACCTGATACAACACGTAGCAGGGTAATAAATTACCAAATTAC
>MENF01000151.1 GCA_001769035.1 Bacteroidetes bacterium GWA2_32_17 | reverse complement strand
CTTGGCTACAGGCGATTTAGTTAAAATTTATGATGGTGCAACTACAAGCGACCCAGTAATTGGCACTTTTGATGCAAGCAATATTCCTACTACAAATTATTTGTCTTCTGGTCCAAATATGCTTATAGAATTTATTACAGATGGAAGTACTAATGCAACTGGCTGGTATGCAAGTTACGATACCTATCCTTGTCAGGGATCAAAAATATTAACAAATCCTTCAGGAACAATTGTTGATGGTAGCCAAAGTTGCGATTATGCAAATTCTTTAACTTGCTTATGGTATATTCAACCTGTTGGTGCTACTTCGTTTCAACTCGATTTTACAGAGTTTGGTTTTGCAAATGGAGATGCTGGCGATTATATTAAAATATATAAAAACAGTGCTACTGTTAGTAATTTAATAGGAACCTATAACGCATCAAATGTTCCTACAACTGTTAATGTTGTTGGAACAAAAGCAATTTTAAGATTTGCTACAAATAGTTCTTCTTCTTCTACTGGATGGGCATTAAATTATACAACTACTTTAACAGGCATCGAAAACAATTTATCGGAATTTAATGCTGGTGTATTTCCAAATCCATTTAATAACGATGCAACAATTTCTTATTCTTTAAGCGATGTAACAAATGTCAAAATTCTTGTAACAAATGTTTTAGGTGAAGTTATAGGAAGCTATAACAGGCAAGAATTTCAAGGAAACTATAACTTGCCATTAAGTTCTTTTACAAATAACCTTTCACAAGGTATTTACTTCGTAAACCTCAGCTTTAACGATAGGACAACATTAATAAAAATTGTTTGCACAAAATAAATATTTTTACACCTAAATTATTGAACATTAGATCAATTTAATGATAGCGACATTTTAATAGAAAAATTGTCTCGCATTTTGGTAAAGCTATAGGGACCATATCTATAGTAAATTGCTATACCGCATCCTGCAATTGATTGACGAGTAATATTACTAAAAACAATACCAGTTTCGTAATATCCTTTTTCTAAAGTTTTGAAAGAATAGCCAAAATGATTTTCAATTTTATTCAAATTGCCAAATCCAACATTTTGGCAAACAGAAATACCCGGTCGAAATTTGCCAGCCTTAAAAAGTAATTTTCCAAAATCGTAAGTAAAAAATAATGAAACAAATTTATCAGAATAAAATTCGTTCATTCTCATTGTTGCAAAAGTATTTGAAGCATCTAACGAAAAACCTGAGTAATTACTATAGCCGGCATATAACAAATTTAATGGCAGTATTTTATTAACAAATCCTGAACTTAACTGGACTATTACTTTACCCATTAATTTTAGGTCAAAATTTGCATTTATTTTAGCTTCATATTTCCAATAATTAAAGTTGCCGTAATTTGATTTAATACCTCTTGTAACATTAAAGAATAATGTAGGGTAATTTGAACCGAGTGAATATTTCCCAAAAAAAGTTTTCATAAACTTTTCTTTGTACGAAAATTTTAATTTTGCTCCATATTCATTTACAGAAGATATGGGTTTTAAGGTATCCGAAGAATTCACAAAAGTATAATTATCCGGAAAACTGAAATCAACTATTCTCCCAAAACATTCTGTTTTAAAATATTGTAAAAAGCGGAATGTAAATGATGCCTTGTATTCATCAAATTTATACATTCGGTTAACAAGTAACTGACGGTATATTTCGGATGAAGTTATTGAATGATAATCTAACATTGAATATGCTCCAGTTTCGCTTACATCATGCGAGTATGAAGCAACAAAGTGTGTTTCGTTTTGCATATTGTTCCCAATTTTTAATCTTCCTCCATATTTAAAATCTTTATCAATAGTGCCATAAGCAACATAACCTCCATGCGAAAACCACTTTAAAACTTTTTCGTTTGATGAAATATCAAGACATGGTCTTAATCCCTCGAAATGATTATACGATAACATTCTAACTAAATCAAAATTTAATATTCCCCACTGGATATAACCTTTTGTAAGTCTTTCGAGTACTTTTATTTTTCTGTCTAAATGTTCGGCTTCGCCCAAACTGTCAATTACTTTATATGTTTCTTTTTCTATATTGTTAAGTTGTTCTGAACGATAAGTATTCCAGAATGTGCTGTCTTTTTTTGCTGCATCTTTTGTTATTTCGAGCTGAATACTATTAAATTGTTTTGCGGTTAAATACGGATTTATTTCAATCATATCAATATAGCTTTTGCCAACACCTAAAAGAGGCAAAGTACGTTTCCTTAATACCGCAAGCGAATCGTTTAATAACAACGTGTCGGGATATTCGCTAATCTGTAATCCCGAAAATTTTATATCGGTATTTAACTGAACAGGAAACCAATGCGTATTTTGAATAAATTCGTACTTCTGCTGAATTTTAATTCCTAATCCTTCTGAATTTTGAACTGGTTCTGCAATAACACTTTGCAGCGCATAACCATTACTGTTAATTGAAATTACACCTTTTAAACCATCAAATAAAGTGCCTTTTAAAGGGCGATAAGAAATAACAAAAACTGTATCATTCCTTTCATTTAAAATGGTGTCCTCAATTTGAAAAAAATATTTTTTAGTGGCATTTTTAGCAACCGGACTTAAATATTTTTTACTTCCAACTTCAACAATATCTGAATAAAATGAAAACGATTGTAATTGCGTAGCAAGTAATAAAAAATATGGTTGTTTTAATCCCGAACTACGCGATGCTATTACTTTTTCCTGATTTTTATCGGGATATAAAAATTTTCGTTCGCTAACAGTTTCGGTTAAAAAAATATGTTGTTTCGAAAAAAAAACTTCCAGACTTTTTGATTTGTTTGTATCAGTTTGCAGACTGTCAGTTTTTTTTCTGTATTTTAAATATTTTGGGAGTGTTTTGGCTGTAATTTTTATTGAATCATAATTTGCATCAAGCATTTTTGGGTCAACTGTAAAATACATTTTGTTATACGACACATAAGAAAACGAACTTAAACTTTGGGGATTGTTATTTTCTCTGTTTTCAATAACTTTATTAATTATTCTATGTGCAGGATTTTCGCCAGCTACAATAGTAACTTCATTTAAATTTAATGAAGTAGTAACAAGCACTACTTTTAAAAGTTCAGTCTGTTTAATTGTGTTAATTGTTAATGTTTTAGCGGAGTATCCTAAATAACTAAAAGTCAGTTTTACCTCATCTTTTGAGGTTTGAAATGTAAAGTAACCATCAATATTAGTTGAGGTTCCAAGATTTTTATCGCCATAAATTACATTAACAAAAGCAAGTGGTTCGCTGCTATTCGAATCAATAACCCTACCTGTAATTTTATGAGTTTGAGAATTTACATTAGAATAGAATATTAAAAACGAAAAAAATATTGTCAAAAATATTTTATTTAACGTGAATTCGATATAATTTAACATTCTGAATGAAATAAAGAATCTGTTTTGTTAATATATCTGGGAACTCTATAAACCATATAAAAAACTCTAAAACCCAAACAATGAACATAGAACAGTAAGCAGTCCACAGTCGGCAGTCGGCAGTCGGCAGTCAGAAATGAACAGTAGGCAGTGAACAATAAACGTAGAACAATGAACATTTTTGAACAATAAACATTTTCAAATTATTTTTAACTTTTTATTCGTAGGCACCCATTTTCAGTATATTAATTTCTTTTTCGGTTAAAAAACGCCACTGTCCGCGAGGCAGTCCTTTTTTAGTTAGCCCGGCAAAATAAACCCTGTCCAAACGAATTACTTTATATTCTAAATATTCAAACATTCGGCGAACTAACCTGTTCCGTCCAGAGTGAACTTCAACTCCTACCTGACTTTTATCAACAGGGTCGGTATAATTTATTTCATCGGCTTTAATAAAACCATCTTCAAGCTCAATACCATTTTTTAAAGCGAGCATATCGTCTTTTTTTATGTTTTTATCGAGAAACACATGATAAATCTTTTTCTTGTTCGAACGTGGGTGGGTGAGTTTTGAAGTTAAATCACCATCGTTGGTAAGTAAAATTATTCCTGTTGTGTTACGGTCAAGTCTGCCCACAGGCATAACGCGTTCGCGACAAGCACCACGAATAAGTTCTAAAACTGTTTTTCGTCCTCGGTCATCATCGGCAGTTGTAATATAATCTTTCGGTTTATTTAACAATATATATACTTTCTTTTCCTGACGAATACTCTCGTTGTTAAATTTTACCTCGTCGCCCGGAAAAACTTTTGTGCCAAGCTCAGTAATTACTTTCCCGTTAATTGTTACCACACCCGACACAATATAATCGTCGGCTTGCCGGCGACTGCAAATTCCGGCGTTAGATAGAAATCTGTTTAGCCGGATTGAGCCATCGGTTGCAGTTTCATTTTTTTTAACAACCTTTTTGCCTTTGCTATAACCTGTTTTTTTATAAGAAGACTCGTATTGAGTTCTTTTCTCTATTTTACTTTTTGAGTTTCTTTGTTTAGTGTAGTTGTTCTTATTATGTTCCATACTTGGTTTGTTAATGTTGCAAAGATATAAATTAGATTTTAATTATTTAGTGTTTGTCCAAAATGTCCGATTTCTACGTTATGCTCGTTTTTAAAATCAGTCATTTACATCAGTAAACTCCTGAATTTTAAAAACTTCGAATGCCTTGAACTCGAACATTCTGGTTCAAACACTGACTTAATGGACAGACACTATTTACAATAGTTGCTAATTGTAAATTTATAATTGAAGAAGTAAAACAAAATTCAGATATGAAGTGGTCTGTGTGCCACTGACTAAGGAAATGAAAGTCCAGTCTAAAAAAGGTTGAAAATCTTTAACCGAATACTTTTTAGGTTATACCCATTAATTTAAAAAAGCTTTTTTCTTTTCTTTCAACGATTTGGGAATTCTTCCTGTTCTAATGCACTCTGACCGCAGTTTTCTGCCTACAATTTTTTCAACTAATCTTCCGGTCTCAAGAATTTTATCAATATCCAAATTTGTTTCTATTCCCATCTCATCGCACATTACAACAAGGTCTTCGGTAGGCACCAGCCCGGTAATTGACGGGTCAATATAATAATATTCGCCTGTACCGGCAACAGGAATTCCGTCAACAAAGTTTGCGGGCTGACCACCAATCCCGCCAATTGAACTTTCGTAGTTTGTCATTCCGGCTTGTAATGCTGCTAAAACATTGGCCAATCCCCAACCACGTGTTGTGTGAAAATGTACAATATGTTTATCTGGCTTTTGAAATTTATCAAGTAACATCGAAAAATATTTGTAAATTCTATCAGGTGAGGCACTTCCATCGTGGTCGGCATGTTCAACATCACTGGCACCAATATCGAACCATCTTTTTGTAAAATCAATTGCTTTCGACATTTCTGTTGGTCCTTCAATAGGGCAACCCCAAATTGTGCTAACAGTTCCATTAACTTTAATTCCGGCATCATTGGCTTTTTTAATGTATTTCTCTGCCATTTTCCAATAATCGGAAAGTGGTAATCCGCTGTTTTTGTAATGATGCGATTCGCTTGTTGAAACCATTAATAAAATTCTGTCTGGACCAAAACCTTCATATCTTGCTTGAATAGCACGTTCAATAGCTTTTTCGCGAATTGTAACGCACGTTAATGTAACGCTATCAATAAGATGTGATATTTTTTTACTTTCTCTTAAATTTTTCATCAAAATATCTGCATCTTTACATTGAGGCATACCAACAGGATTTCCAAAATTTGTAACTTCGATATTCTTAAATCCGCAAAGTATTAATTGTTCAGCGAGCCATAGCTTTGCTTCAGTAGGAATAAATTTTTCTTCGTGCTGAAACCCATCTCGGACAGTGATGTCGCCTATTGTTACTTTTCTTGGAAAATTCATAATAGTTCATTTAAATTTAAAGCGAAATTACAAAAAAAATCAATTCAATCTCTGTTTTTTAAAATTGAAATAAATACTTTATCAAAACTTGCATCGGGAGCTGGTGCCTGCGATAAAATAATTTTCCCGTAAGGGTCAATTAAAAAGTACGATGGCAATGCTTTAACATTATACAGCTTTATAATTTGCTTAGAGTTTTCGGGGGTCAAAAATTGCCATTTATAACCATTTGAGTTACAAAATTCGCGTGTTTTTGAAAAAGAATTATTACAATTTATTGTTACAACTTCTAATACTTTAGCATATTTTTCGGAAACTAACTTTATTAAAGCCATATCATTTTGGTTCGAATAGCTTCTCGTATCTATGAAATTGATATACAAATATTTTCCACGCAAATCGGAAAGCGAAATTATAACGCTATCCTGATTTAACATCGAAAATGAAGGTGCTTTAGTACCGGAAAGTAATAAATTAACCTTCTTTTGAATATGTTTTGCAATTTGTTTTAATTCAGCAGTTTTTGAACAAATAATTATTGAATCTAAAGTCATTAGTAATTGTTTTTGCGGGAACGACTTGTATTCTGCGGTGTTATTATCATAAAAAGCATCGTGTAATCCTTTTAAAATTATTAAATCTATAAGTGTGTCGTTTGAAAGAGCAGGATTATTCTTTAATGTTTTTCTAATTGCAGCAGGACTTTTAGCTTTTGCGATATCATCGAATAAATTTGCTCCCCATGTTTTTATTGCAGATACAGAAAAGTAGTGTGCAAAAACATTGTTAAACATATCCATATAAGCTGTATTGTTCAATTCTATTGGCTCATTGTTAAAATTGTATTTTGTTACATAATCGTTGTTTCGTTGATACGACATAAATCTTAACATATTAAACTTAAATTGCATATATGTTTCAAAGTAATTATTTTTAGCAAAATAAAATGTTTTTTCGATATTTGAAATTGTAGAATCGGTGAATGATTTTTGTACAGTAAGATATGCTTTTATAAAATGTTTTTCTAAAAAACTGTCATATAAATTGTCGAATTCGCTAATTAAACTATTTAGCTCAGTAGAATCGGAACCCTCAATACCGGGAATAATTTCAATCGGCTCAAAATACGGGTTAAGTTCGTCGGCAACCGAAAGTTTTTTCTTTTGAGGAATTTGTATTGTATATTTTTTTGCTGGTTCAACAAAAAAGCTAAGCTTAAAAAAATCTAAAGGAATAAAAATATTTATAGTTTTATCTATATTAAAAGTACAACTATAATGCCCGTACTGGTCAACTTTACCTTTACTAATTGTATCTGCTCTCTTTGTGATATAATCAGTATAAGATAAAACAAAAATGCTGTCGTTTGAATAAGATTTCTGATTAAACTCAATAGTAGTTTTTTGAGCATTTATATTGTTTGTAAAAAATAAATTACACAGTAATATAACATTTAACCAAATAATATTAATAATATTTGTTATTTTAAAATCTGACGATTGAAATTTTTTTATCATTTGTAATTTATAAATTATGAGGGGTTCTAAAAATTAGATTTTTCGAGGCGGTTTTCCTTTTGTCATTATGAGTGATTAGCGAAGAACTTAGCGAAGCGATCTCACGAACACATTGAAAATAAAATTAAAAATGTGAGTAATCTCTATTGTTAATGAGGATTTTAATCCCGTCCCGAAGCTTCGGAAGCTATCGGATTTTAGATGTCCCCGAAATTTATTTGCCATTTGTAATTATTAAATCATTTTTTTAAAATTATTCCTTTAGGAACAAACAAACTTGCATCGCCTCCGTTTTTAAATACTTCGCGTACTATTGTGCTTGTAATAGAAGTGTGTTCGGGAGTTGTTAAAATAAAAATAGTTTCTATATTTTTTGCAAGAAAGCGGTTTGTTTGAGCAATTGCTCTTTCAAATTCAAAATCAGCCGAAGTTCTTAATCCACGCAAAATAAAACCAGCTTTCATCTTTTTACAAAAGTCAATTGTTAAGCCATTGTACTCTTTTACTTCTACTTTTGGTTTGTTGTTAAAAGTTTGTTTAATCCAGTTAATCCTGCTTTTTAAAGGGAATAACGAATCATTTTTTTCTGAATTATTGCCAATTGCAATTATTATTTTATCAAACAAAGGTAAAGCACGCTTAACAACCGACTCGTGTCCTTTGGTAATGGGGTCGAAAGACCCTGGAAAAATTGCTATTTTTTTCATAAATTATATTTAATATATTAACGTAAAATTATACCAAAATTATATTTTTTCTAAATATATTTTGTTTCTTTTATTACTTTTTTGTAATATTGTATTTATAAAATAAAAATTAATAATCATGAAAACAACAATCTTTACTTTAATTGCACTTTTAACTTGTGCATTCAGTTTCTCGCAAACAGTTGTAACTCCCGAATGGGTTCGCAATTACAGCGACCGTGACAGTATGACAAATATTCCATCTGCCATTGATGTCAACGGCAATATCTATGTGACTGGTTCAGTAAGAACTTTGAATCAGGGTTATAATTTTGCAACAATCAAATATAATCAACAAGGTGACACACTTTGGGTTAAAACTTATAATGGAACAGCCATGCTCGACGATGAAGCTGTTGCAATAACTCTTGATGCAAACGGTAATATAATAGTAACCGGTAAAAGTAAAAATTCAAATAACAATTATGATATTGTAACAATAAAATATAGTACCTCAGGTGCAGTTGTTTTTGAAAAAAGATACAACGGTTCTGTTAATGGAAATGACATTCCGGCTGATGTAACAACCGACAATACAGGTAATGTTTATACAACTGGCTACAGCAGGCAGACCATTAATTATGATTATTACATTACAATTAAATACACTTCAACAGGTACCCAGTCATACATAAAAACTTTTAACAGCACTGCAAGCGGTAATTGCCGTGCCACATCAGTATTATGGAAAAATAATCGTCTTTTTGTATGCGGTTTTGCATACCAGAATACAGGAATTTATTCAGTTACAACCCAAAGTTATATTGCTTCAAACGGTGTAACATTATGGACAACTAATTACGGAGTTGTTTCTGCAATACCCCCAACACCTGCAAAAATAGCTTATTTTGCAAATAATATTTATGTTTCGGGAACTGTTGGCACTAACCCAAATTTCGATTATTCTCTTATAAAATATACTGCTAATAACGGAGCACAGCAATGGGCTACAACGTACAATGCTTATGGTTTTAACGATTTCTCAACAAGTATGGTTACCGATAATTCGGGAAATATTTTTGTTACAGGAAAAGCATATAACTCTAACAATCTTTACGAATACCATACTTTAAAGTATTCTTCTTCGGGTGGCTTATCGTGGACAAATAAATATACTACCAATCTTTCGGATAACGCAGCAGTTGGTACAGTAATAAATAAAATTGCAGTTGACCCCTACAATATGTTATATGTTTGCGGAAGCGTAAAAGCAGGAAATACAAGCGATATGCTTCTTTACCAGCTTACCGCAAGCGGTAATATGGTTTGGGACGAAACCTACAACGGACAGGCAAATGGTGATGATGCCGCTACCGACATGGTAATTGATGCTCAGGGACAAATCTTTTTAACCGGACAAACACAAAACGGTGTATCAAAATTTGATTATACTACTGTTAAACTCTCTCAGACTTTTGTTTATAACCCAATTGATTTATACAATGAGCCCCGCCAAAGCAGTTTCGATTATATAAAAAATAAAGGACAATTAGTAAATACAAATAACGCTTTAATTCCCGAAATAAAATATTATGTGCCGAATACATATCCTGCATTGTTTTTTACTCCAAAACGCTTATCCTTTGTTTTTGCAAAAATTGATACAGTGCAGACAACACTTGACACTTTACACCGAATAGATATGACTTTTGCAAACTGCAACTCACTTGCAACAATATTTCCAATTGACACAACCGCAGGTTATACAAATTATTTTTTAGCCCAGTGCCCGCAGGGAATAACAAATGTAAAAGGTAACGAACGTCTTTTTGTACCAAGCATTTATCCGAATATTGACTTGCACTATTACAGCAACAATGCAGGCTTAAAAATGTATTTTGTTTTAAAACCCGGTGCAAACCCCAAAGACATTGCAATGCTTTTTAACGGACAAAACAATTTGCAGGTAAATTCCAACGGAGAACTTGAAATTACTTCTTCTATTGGCAATACAAAGCTCGAACAGCCTCATGCTTATATGGTAAACTTCGGGCAGCAGATTATACCTGTAAACTGGCAGCCAACGTGGCAACTGCAAAGCAGTAACAAAGCAACAATAACAACAGGTACATGGAACGGACCATTTCCTTTGGTGTTAATGGTAGATGAGGGGCATTTGCAACAGCAGCAAAACCTTAATGGAAGCGAATGGTCAACTTATTTTGGTAACCAAAGCGATGTGGGTACGTTTAGTATGTCTAGAGTTAATGATTCAAAGTTTTATTCCGGTTCTCTATATGTAACAGGTACTGTGTATGGTAGTAATTTCCCAGTAGTATTGGGTTTTCAAACTTCATCAAATGGCTCGTGGGATGCTTTTATTTCAAAATTTGATGGTTCATATAATTTAACATATTCTACTTATCTCGGAGGAGATTATGAGGATGAAGCCAATTCAATAGATGTAAATAATAACAACATACTTGTTACTGGTGTTTGTCAGGGGCATAATTTTCCTGTTTGGCCATCAACAAATCCAAATGATGGAACTTATTGGCAAAATAACCCAAACGATGATATTATGGGGTTCATTGCCAAACTTAATTCAAGTGGTAATCCTATACGAATAAATAGTTTTGGTGGTCCATTAACCACAAAAATATTATCAGGAAAACTTGATAATAGTTCTAATATTTATATCACTGGACATACGAACGTAACTAATGCCGCCGAATGTATAAATGGAAATCCGCCGGTAAATGCTTTTCCGCTTCAACAATATGGAACTGCTTATTACCAAAACACACGGCAAGGTACTGATGATGCTTTTATTGCAAAATTTAGTAATAATAACATTATTTTATGGAGTACGTTATTGGGCGGTAGCGGAAATGAATATGGTAAGGATATTGCTTTAAATGGCAATAATATCTACATAGTAGGAGTAACAAATTCTGAACCCGATCCAGATTTATGCAGTAATTCTGATAATGGGTTCCCAATATGTACCGGTACCGGTTATTTTCAAAATTATAGTGCAGGAGGAACTGATGGATTTATTTCAAAATTTGACCTTACAGGAAATATATTATTGTCGTCTTATATAGGAGGGTTAAGTAATGATTGTTTAAATGATATTGCTTTCAACTCTGATGGTGATTGTTATATTCTTGGAGTAACACTTTCAGAATCAGATGCAAATTATAGTATTAATACACCACCAGCTTCACACAAACTCAGAATTTATGACCCAAATAATACTGCTAAAAGAGAAATTAACAATAATTCAGCTAGTGGTGCTACTGATATGTTTCTTTATAGATTAAACCAAAATGATGAACTTATTTGGTCAACATTTATTGGAGGTTCTTCTTATGAAGTAGGATACGATATTGGTTATTATTTATTAGATATATCATGTGATTTGTATATTGATAATTACAAAAACATATTTATAATAGGTGCAACAAATAGTAGTGACTGCGATTTAGAAAACTTGAATGGTTCAATTAATCAACCTTATAATGCACTGTTTGATGCTTATTTAGTAGGTTATAATTCTAATAATGTTTTTGGTTATGGAACATACATTGGTGGAACAAGTGATGATTACCCTTATTGTATTACTGGAACAACTCAAAAATTATACTTTGGCGGGGAAACATATTCAACAGATTATCCTACACAGCAATATTTACTTAACCCTTCTTCATTTTTTTCAAATGATATGACTCCTGGTTATTCTGATGGATTTATTACAAATGTGAAATATACAAATACAATTGATGTTCCTGAAAATTTATTGAGTAACAACT
Source organism: Bacteroidetes bacterium GWA2_32_17 (assembly GCA_001769035.1). GTDB lineage: Bacteria > Bacteroidota > Bacteroidia > Bacteroidales > GWA2-32-17 > GWA2-32-17. The sequence goes on along the minus strand of MENF01000151.1, from coordinate 15,024 downwards.
TTCAGATTTTTCCCAATCCTTGTTCTTCAAAGTTAAATGTTGTTTTGTCTGAAGACAATAATAACAATTGGAATGTAAAAATAATTGATATTTCCGGTAGAATAATAATAGAAAAATATTTTAAAGAAAATAAATTTTCGTTAAATATTGAAAAATTAGATAGAGGTTCTTATTTAATTGAATGTTTCGGTAAAAATCAACGCTTTAGTAAACCTATAATAGTTTTCAGATAATGAAAAAAATAACTTTTTCATTTGTTTTGCTATTTACAATTTATAGCAACGCATTTAATCAGAACTGGTCATCTGTTGGGGACTTTACAACAGGATGGGGTTCTGATATCCGTGTACTATACAATGATACAGTTGAAGATAAACTATTTATTGGCGGAATGTTCCTTAATGTTAATTCCATGAAAGCTTATTCAATTGTTAAGTATAATGGCATTTCATTCGATACACTTTCAAATGTAAATATGCAAGGGCAAATTGTGGTGGAAATTACACGGTTCAATAATAAAATATATATAGGAGGTTTTGTTTATTGTCTTCCTATATATGATAAACCTTGTGGTGTTGCTTATTATGAAAATAACTCATGGATTTTCTGTGGCGGTGGAATTGATGCTAATGTTGGGCTGTTATTCCCTTTAGATACCACTTTACTAATAGGCGGATTAATGCAATATATTCAAGGTGGCGATACTCTTGATGGTATGATAACATGGAATGGCAGTTCGTATTATTGTTGTATGGATGATTCAATATCTCGTGTTGGAAATAATTCTCCTCTTTGTGCAATAATTTGGCACGATACCTTATTAATTGGAGGTAATTTTCATCTTCCCGATGGAAATAGAATTGCATACTGGAATGGCTCAAAATTTATAAGTTTAGGCGGGGGACTTAAAACTGGTAGTTATACATGGGTAAATACAATGATTGAATATAAAGGAGATTTATATATTGCAGGATATTTTGAAAAAAGTACTGGAAATGCAGGTAACTTTATTCAGCGCTGGGATGGGCACCTGTGGCATGATGTAGGAGGAGGTGTTTGCTGTGGACAAATTTTTGATATGACAGTTTTTAATAATGAGTTGTACGTTGTTGGTGCATTTAATTATGCTGGCGGTGTTCCTGCTAATTACATTGCAAAATGGGATGGTACTAAATGGTGCGGATTTGGCAACACATTCAACAATATTATTGAAACTGTTGAGGTTTACCACAATGAACTTTATATTGGAGGTAGTTTTAAAAAAATAGATAATGATTCTATATATTTATTTGCTAAATGGACAGGAAATAACTACACCGACACATGCGGTTTTGTAGGAATACAGGAAAATAATATTTCTTCTGAAAATATAATCATATACCCCAATCCTGCTAACACTTCTGTTGAAATAACAACCAATAACGAACAAATAATAAAAGAAGTAAAACTTTACACAATCGAAGGTAAATTAATAAACAAGCAAAGTTTTACTGAAACCAATGTAAAAATCAACAGTTCGCAATTACCAACAGGAATGTACATTGTTAAAGTACAAACTAATAAAAAGCAGGTTTATCAAAAATTATTGATTTCGCATTAAATATCAGCAACATGAAAAAATGCTTATGTTTATTTATAGTATTTTTGATTTTTAATAGTTCATTACTATCACAAAATGTAATTGGTGGTGATTTATCATTTAGAAATGTTACTTCATTCACTTACGAATTTAACATTTCAATTATTACAGTAGACACAATTATTGCTAATCATTTTATTGTAATTAGCTATGGAGACAACACTACTTATACTATTCCGAGAACTGGGACACAATTACTCCCAAATTTCAATAGACGTAATGTTTTTATAACAACTCACACATATCCAGGTCCCGGAATATATAACATAAATATTATTGGAAGTAATTGGATTTCTAACATTTATAATATTAATCATTCCTTCAATGAGCCATTTCAAATTTCACAAACATTAAATATTAATTCGTCCATAGGTAACAATAATTCTGTTGAATTATTGGGAGCAATATATGATACTGCAAAAATCGGACAATTATATATTTATAATCCTTCTGCATCTGACCCTGATGGTGATACCTTATCATATAATATAATTCCTTGTTTGCCTTCTAATTATGTTTATCCTGTTGCAAGTAGTTCTTTTGGTATAGATTCAATATCAGGAGATTTAGCATGGAATAAACCAGTTGAAATAGGGTATTATGCAATTGCAATAAAAATAGACGAGTGGAGAAATGCATTTAAAATAGGAAGTACAATAAGGCAAATGATAATTAAAGTAAACTTTCCATTATCAATAAATATAAATGAAAATACTGGAAATTCAATATCTATTTACCCCAACCCCGCCTCCACTTCCTTTACAATAACAACCAATAATGAACAAACAATAAAAGAAGTTTCACTTTATTCAATCGAAGGCAAATTGTTAAAACAACAAGTATTATCAGAAACTAAAGTTAAAATAGAAACTTCGCAATTGCCAGAGGGGATGTATATTGTTAAAGTACAAACAAAAAAAGAGCAGGTTTATAAAAAATTACTGATTTCGCATTAACAATGAACTTTTTTAAACTCTAAACTTTTTTAAACCATGAACAGTGAACCATAACTGTTAGAAATTAAATATTTTTAATATTCAAAAAAAAAACATTACGTTTGAACTATTAAATTAACAAATTATGCAATCAAAAAATATTCTGATTCTTGGCTCAGGAGCTCGTGAACATGCTTTTGCATGGAAACTTAAGCAAAGTCCGAAAGTTAAAAATATTTTCGTTGCACCCGGAAATGCAGGAACAGATAGCATAGCTCAAAATATTAATATTTCAATTAATAACTTTGATTCGGTTAAAGAGGTAGTAATTAAAAATAATATTGATTTAGTGCTCGTTGGTCCCGAAGAACCAATAGTTAACGGAATTGTTGATTATTTTGAAGTAGATGAAATATTAAAAAATATTCCAATTATTGCACCAAATAAACAAGGAGCAAAATTAGAAGGATCTAAGTCGTTTGCTAAAAACTTTATGCTCAAATATAATATTCCTACGGCAAAATATCATGTTGTTACCGAACAAAATATTGATGAAGGTATTTCATTTTTATCATCTTTTGCTCCGCCTTATGTGTTAAAAGCTGATGGATTAGCTGCCGGTAAGGGAGTTTTAATTATAAATAGTAAAGACGATGCAATAAATTCACTTCGTGATATACTTGAAGGAAAATTTGGTAGCTCAGGTAAAAAAGTTGTTATTGAACAGTTTTTGCAAGGAATAGAAATGTCGTGCTTTATTTTAACAGATAGTACAAATTATTTATTGTTACCCGAAGCAAAAGATTACAAAAGAATAGGCGAAGGTGATACTGGATTAAATACTGGCGGAATGGGAGCTGTATCTCCAGTTCCCTTTGTTGATGATAAATTAATTAAAAAGATTAATGACCTTATAATTCACCGTACAATTTATGGATTAAAAGCAGAAAAAATTAATTATAAGGGTTTTGTATTTATTGGATTGATGATTAATGATGGCGAACCATATGTTATCGAATATAATGTGAGAATGGGTGATCCTGAAACTGAGGTTGTGCTTCCAAGAATTAATAACGACTTTTTTGATTTATTAGAGGCTACATGGAATGGCACACTTAATGAGCAAAAAATTAATATTTCTGAAAAAACTTTTGTAACAATAATTACAGCATCCAAAGGTTACCCCGAACATTATGAAAAAGGAAAAATTATTTCAGGGTTAAATAAGGTTTCGGAAAGTATTGTATTTCATTCGGGCACGTTGTTAAAAGACGGGAATGTTATTACAAATGGTGGAAGGGTGTTAGCTGTTAGTTCTCAAGGAAATAACATCCAAAATGCTGTAAGAAATTCCTTAAACACTCTACAAAATATACATTTTGATGGAATTTATTATCGAAAAGATATAGGGTTTGAATTTGAATAAAAAGGTATAGGGGTATAATGTATAGGTGATTTAAAATTGATATTATATGAGAAAATTAAAGAAATATATCATAAATGATCAGGTTACTTTCAGGGCGGAAGATGTTCTGGTGAAATATAATTCCCAAAAAGATTTTACAACACTTGAAGCCTTGAAAAAAGCAAGGTTGGTGAAATTGTTTTTCTATAAAGAAGTTATTCCGAATCTTCCTGCTGAAGAAAAGTTTAATCTGAATATACAAATCCGTAAAGCTGGTGTGAGTGGAACGGCAAATATTTCTGAAGGATATGGTCGTTATCATTATCAAGAAGGAATTCAGTTTTATCGTATATCAAGAGGTTATATTTATGAATTGAAAGACCACCTCATTTCCTGCTACGATTTTGATTTTATCAGCAAAGAAGTTTTTGAAAAAGGAATTTCTTTAATAGAAGAGACTAAAGTAATTCTTAATGGTTATATTAAATTTATTACATCTCAAAAAGATAAGTGAACTAATTTTAATTCTATGCCTTTATACCCTTATACCTTATACCTTTATCCTTTATCACCGAACAGAAACAAATAAAAGATGTTTTCAAATCTGATAAAAACTTCGGTTCCAACAAATTTTATTTTTATTCCATTTTTTGTTTTAACTGGATTTTGGTCAGTTTTTAGTGATGGTTTAAAAATTTCATGGAGTAAAAATAGCAGTATTTTATTTTCTGTTTTTCCTGATGAGTTTTTTAATAACAATTTAACGAGCATTTTTTCAATTTTATTAATAATAGTAATATCTATATTATTAATTTCTTTTACTACTGAACATTTTCACGGTATAATGGGAAATGTTTTGCCTACTGTTATTTTTTTAATGATTTCGAGCCAGCTTATTTGGGTAACTTCGCAGGGAACTTCGTTAATATCAGTATTATTATTTTTGTTTATAATTCGAAATATTTTTCGTGTTTACCATCAAGCTAATGTATTTAACCTTGTTTTTAATGCTGGTTTTTTAACAGGGCTTTCTGTTATTATTTATTTACCTTCAGCATTATTGTTGATTTATTGCTGGTTTACAATAACTTTGTTAAAACAATTTAATTTCAGAGAATTTTTAACTGTCTTATTGGGCTTTTTATTACCATTTATATTTACACATGCTTTATTCTTTATCTTTGGAAAAGAACAGATTTTATTTAACACTATATATGATAATATAAAACTGATTTCGTTTAATTACCTTAATTACAAACTAATAGTTTGGTTGTTGTTGTTTTCTATTCTTTTATTGTGGAGTGCTATAAATTCATCAATATCAGGAGTATTAAAAAAAATTGCAATTCGAAGATATTTTTATTCGTTTATGTTTTTGATATTAATTTATACTGCATCACTTTTTAGTGTTTACGATGATAAAGGAATGTTAGTATTTATGTTAATACCAGCAGCTTATATAATTTCTTTTTCGATTGCTTCAATTAGAAATAAAACTGTTGCCGACGTTACTATAATTATACTAATAGTTGCACAGACTTTTGCACAATTACATTTTGGGGAATAAATTGCTTTCAACTATTTCGCAAATTATATGACCTATTAGAATGTGGCTTTCTTGTATTCGAGGTGTGTCGGATGACGGGACATTTATAATTAAGTCGGAAATGCCTTTCATTTTACCACCCGATAATCCAGTTAATGCTATTGTAAACATTTTATTTTGCTTAGCAGTATTTATTGCTCTTATTATATTTTCTGAATTTCCTGATGTCGAAATAGCAATTAACACATCATTAGCTTTGCCACAACCATCTATGTATCGCGAGTAAATATCATTAAATGAATAATCGTTTGCAACAGCAGTAATGTACGAGGTGTTAACATGAATTGCTTCGGCAGCAAGCGATTTACGGTCAAAATAAAACCGTCCCGAAAATTCAGCAGCAATATGTTGAGCGTCGGCTGCACTTCCACCATTTCCACAAAGTAAAACTTTACCTCCATTATTGTAACAATTTATTATTTGAACTGCAGCTTTTTCTATTGCAATTATTAAATTTTTATCTTCAATAATAGCTCGTTTTATCGAAATATTGCTATTAATAATGTTTACAATATGTTTATTATAATCAGTCATGTGTTTATATTTTATTATGTAGTTCATATTCATTGGTTTTTAGTTTATTAGTTTAGAGTTGTTAAAAACCCGAAACTTTAAATCCGAAACTTAAAAACCATCTTCTCAATCTTATCTTCCCAATCTTTTATCAATCTTGTCTTCTCAATCTTGTTTTCTCAACTTTAAATATAATCAATCTTCTTCAATCTACCTCAATCTTCTTAATAATCACTTCCTTGTGTGTTTATCTAGATAGCTATCGGAATTAATCATAGATGCTTCATTTGACATTTCTTTTTCGTTTGAGCTTTGTATTTTACTGTACAGCAAAAATATAGTTTCTGCCATTCGTTTCCATGAATATTTAGTTTTTTCTTTTTCAGCATTTTTCGAAAATTCAGTTTCTTTATTTTCAGAATAAAATCGTTCAATAGCCAAAGCAATTGCTTTTGGGTTAGGCTCAACTACATAGCCAACTTTTTCGTTTGGAACCATTTCGGCTAAACCACCTACGTTTGTTACAATCATTGGTTTGTTAAAGTGATAAGCTATTTGTGTGATTCCGCTTTGTGTGGCATTTTTATATGGTTGAACAATAATATCGGCTGCCGAAAAATAATTTGCAACCTCGTTGTCGGGTATAAATTCAGGAAAAAACTTTACTTTATCATTTAATTTTAATTCCTGAACTATGTTATAATATAGCTCCGAATTAGAATAAAACTCTCCCGCAACTATAAGTCTTACATCATCGTTATTAGCAGATAATATTTTCATTGCATTTAACAAAATATCAAGCCCTTTGTAATCTCTTATTAAACCAAAAAACAGCATCCATTTGCAGTTTTGGTCAAGCCCTAAAATATTTCGCGCGTCAATTTTAGGAATAATTTTACCAAAATGGTCGAAAAGTGGATGAGGACAATATTCTATAAATTTTTTTCTGTTATCATTTCTAAGCTCTGCTTTAACAGTATGCGACATTACAACACAACCATCTACAGATTTGATAAAATATCGTGCAAGCCATTTATCTCCAAATCGTTTTTCGTGCGGAATATAATTATCAAGAACTGAAATAACTTTTGTGTGTTTATTTTTTTTTGCAATTCGGGCAATTGTTCCAAAGCATGGTCCCATAAAAGGTATCCAAAAACGAATTAACAAAATATCGGGACAAATTTTTTTAATTTTTTTACCGACTTTAAACCATGAAAATGGGTTAATAGAGTTCACTTCAACCCGAATATCAATTCCATCGGGTTTTGGTTCATTAGAATATTGAGTTTTTCCTGGAAATAAAAATGAAGGGTATTGTAAGCTAAAAGTAAAAATTATTACTTCGCAGTTTGAATTAATAAATTCACGTGCTAAACGGTCGTTGTTAGTAGCAATACCACCACGAAATGGATGTGCAGGACCAACAATTACTATCTTTTGGTTCATCAAAAATAAATTTTGATTTTTTTACAAAAGTAGTTTATTCTTATAAAATGCAATACATTTTTTGTTTTGACTAACTGTTAAATTTAAAAAATATATCTTTTATAATGAATGACATCAGAGCTTGTTCCGATTTTTCGGGATTTGCAAAAATATTTTAAAGAAATGGAGATGGGACGAACCTGAGATAGGGGGAATCGAAGAATCGGCGTTGTACTCAACGAACATAAATTCACAAAAAAAATAATGTGAATGGGAGAATCGGGGAAACGGAAACAAATTCACCGTTTCGCCCTTTCGTCCATTCCCCGTCTCTTTTTAAATATTTTGCAAACTCAAACAGCATCAGTACGATTCGCCGTTTCAATATTTTTTTCGCAAACTCAATACGTTTAAGTATAAAACCTATTAGTATTAAAAATTAATTTTGTTTTGGAACTTCGTTATTTTGTTGAGGAGTTTCTACTTTTTCAACATCACCGGTAACCCTTAAAGTAATTGTTGTATTATCAGGGTCATTTGTTATAACAGTAATATTTTTATTTTGTTTACCCGGTTTTCCTGCTGAATTAAATATTGTTTTAATTGTAGTAGATTGTCCTGGTTTAATTGTAGTTTCCGAAGGAGTTACGGCAGTGCAACCACACGAAGCTTTAACTTTTCTTATTAGCAAATCAGATTTTCCATTATTTGTTAATTTAAAATCGAAGTTTGCTAACTCGCCTTCTTTAATGGTATTAAAATTAAATTCTTTTGTGTCAAAATTTGCTTTTGGTGCATTGGCACGTTGTTCGGGAGTTAGTTTTGTAAAATCTTCTTCAATAGAAGCACTAACCGAAATTACATTGTTGGGGTCAGATTTTCCATTAATAATAAGATTAATTCTATCCATAATAAAACCCCAGTCAGTTTGTTTTGAACCATCGTAAGTTGCTACAATTTTACCTTTACCATTTGGTTTAATAACTTCAGGAACTGCTTTAATAGTAATATGATTAGGTACTTTTTCGAATGATAGTTTTAAATCTTCATTTGAAGTATTAATAACTTGTAAACTATCGGTTTTTACTTCAGTAGTAAATACTTTAATAAGAGCAATATGGTTTGATTTTAACCTTAAACCACTCATTTGAGTAGGATAATCGTCTTCTAATGTTCTTGGTTTTGGAGTAACAGTACCTTTAATTGTTAAAATTACTGTATTGTTTTCTGCATTTGAAGTTACAGTTATAGATTTATTAAATGGTCCGGGGCGATTTTGTGGATTATAAGTTGCTTTTACTACTCCTTTTTTACTAGGCAAAACAGGGTCTTTTGTCCAGTCGGGAGTTGTGCAACCGCAAGAGGCTTTAACACCTTGAACGATTATAGGTGCACCACCAGTATTTGTAAATGAAAATTCTTTAGTAACAGGACCTTTTTCTTCGTTAATTGTACCAAAGTCAAATGTTTCTTCCGAAAATGTTATTTTTGGATTCTTTGTTTGAGCATTAATAAATGCTGTTATACTAAAAAATAAAACAAATAATAAAATTGAAATCTTTTTCATATAATTAAATTTTACTTATTAAGGCAAAATTAATAATAACAATACAAGTTTCATACTGCTTTAACTTATTTTTTTATGGTTTAACAAAAATTAACCTGATAACTCATGTTACGAGAATAAAGTACCAAGATTCAAAAGAATAAAGCCCCAAGCGACAAGAACCAAGTTTTTCCCTTGGAGTTTGGAATTTTAAATTTGAGACAAAGTATTGATATTGTTATATTTAATTCCAATAATTAAAACATCGTCAATTTGTAAAGAATCTTTTTTCCACGAGTTAAACAATTTAACTATTTTTCTATGTTGCTTATTCATTGGCAGGGAATTCATTTCAATAATCCATTTTTGCAAACCTGATACTTTAAGTTTTTTACCACTTTCGCCGCCAAACTGGTCGGATAAACCATCGGTAAACAAATAAACACAGTCATTATTATTTAAAATAAATTTATGCTCTTTAAATTCTTTAGCTGCAAAATGTTGCGATGCTCCGATTGAAAATTTACTTCCCCTGATATATTCTAATTTATTTTTTTTATACAAAATTATTGGACGCATAGCCGATGAAAAAACCATTTCATTAGTTTTTAAATTAAACTCGCAAACTGCAACATCAAGTCCATCGTTGGTTTCTATGTTTTCTTCGGTTTGTAATGAAATTTGCAATTCTTTATCAAGTTCGTAAAGAACTTGTGAGGGCGAAGTAACATGTTTTTTTCGTAAAATGTCTTTCAAAATAGTAGAACAGATAAGCGACATAAAAGCTCCGGGAACTCCATGTCCGGTTGCATCGGCACATATCAAAATAAATTTTTCGTGGTCTTCTGTTTGATAAAAAACATAAAAGTCGCCACTAACAATATCGCGTGGTTGATAGTAAACAAATGAATCGGAAAAAATTGAATGTAATTTTGAAACAGTTGGTAATATTGCTTCCTGAATACGTTTTGCGTAATTTATACTATCGGTAATATCTTTATTTTTTTGTTCGATAAGCTCTTTTTGAGCAACAACCTCGTGAGTTCTTTCGTCGAGTTTTTGTTGTAAAACTTCTTCTAACCTTCTATGGTTTCGTTCGCGAATTTTAATAAATAAATACAAACTATATATTAATATAACAACGCATAATAATATAAACCACCATCTTTTCCAAAGTGGTGGCTCAATTATTATTTCTAACTTATATGGTTCCGAGGTACATATACCATGTGAGTTATATGCTTTTATTAATAGTGTATATTTTCCATCGCTAAGACGTGGAAAAATTGCAAAGTTATTATAAGTTTGTTCCGACCAATCCTGATCGTAGCCCTCTAACATATATTTGTATGTAACCATTTCGGGGTTGCGAAAAGTTATACCCGAAAAATCTACCCTTACCTTATATAAGCTATATGGCATTGATATTTTACCAATTGACTTTATTCCAATATCGTTAAATTTTATTGAGTTAATTGTTACAACAGGTGGAATACGGTTTATTGCATTTTTTCTAAAATCGTATCTTAATAATCCATTTGTTGTACCAAGCCACACAATTCCATTATTATCAATACAATTCGCATTAATATTGCAATCATTTAAAATATCTCTGCTTTTTCCAAATTGCTGAATTGATGTTTGATAAATAGAGCTTATTCCTTGCCTGTGTCCAACCCAAACTGTTCCGGTTTCATCGGAAATAATGCTGTAACAATAATCAGATAATAATCCGTTAGAAATGTTGTAATTTTTAAAAGTGCTATCAGTTTTAACGTAAACCCCATTACCATAAGTTGCGAGCCATAAATGTCCTTTTATATCAAAATTTAATGAATTTATTTTTACCATTTCATCAGATAAGCTAATTTTTATTTTTTTAATATGCTCGTTGTTGTAACAACTTAAATAATTTGTTGGTGTTGCGAGCCAAACATTTGAGTTTACGTCTGTAATTAAATGATTTATAAAATTATGTGGTAGCCCATCTAAAGTTGTGAAAATTCTTTTTGTTTTTTTATCTTTACAAATAACAACTAAACCATTGTGAGTACCAATAAATATGTTTTCGCCAAAACCATCAATAGAGCTAATTGAATTAATAAGCTGGTCGTCGGAAATATAATAAGGTATGGTTTTTTCTTTTTCAATATTGAATGTATAAATTCCTTTTTTATCGGTTCCAATCCATAACATATTGTCTTTATCTAAATATAGTGCAGTAATTTTATCGTTTGGTATGCCATTTTTTTCAGAAAAAAAAATGGGTAAATTTATTTGGTCAGATAATATTTTTATTAGTTTTCCATAAGTTCCTGCCCAAACACAGTTTTTGCCGGGATGGGTTGCGGTGATGGAAAAATTGGTTTTGTCGTTATTTAAAATAAAAGTAAAATAATTTTCGAAAAATGTAGCTAATCCGCTACCATAAGTACCTATCCAAATATTTTGTTCGCGGTCGAAAAGTAATTTTTTTATGTTTTGAGAATTTAGCCCATTACTTTGGTCAAATGTTATAGGTTTTTGGTATGAATTATTGTTTGATGAAAATGGAATATTTATCAAGCCTTTACCCATAGTGGCAATCCATAAACTTCCGTTTGGTTCGCAGACGATGTCTTTAACAGATACTTCGGATAATTTTAATTCGGTAAATATTTCTTTTACCGATAACCCCGTTAGTGAATAAATTCCTGCATCTTCGGTTCCAAAATAATAATTACCAGTATATTTTGAAAAATATATACATTCAATTTTTGTTGTTGGACTATTTTTAATTTCAATTAGCTCATTTGGTTTTTTAGGATTAAAAACATACAAACCATTGCCTGTTCCAACTAAAATGTTTTTCCCCATAAAGTTAATGCTATAAACTTGTTGTCCTTCGAATGCTTTTGAAAAAAGTTGAACTTTTAAGTTTGATGAAATTTTACAAATTCCAGCATTTTGCGTTGCAACCCATACGCTTCCATCATTTTCTGAAATTATTGAATTAATTGTACCTGGGTTTTTAGAAGGAATATCAATATTTATAGTTTCATTTCCATTAATAATAGTTATTTTTCCATCGTTATGGCCAAACCAGTTTTTTCCTTTATTGTCAGATGTGCTTGCAGAAATAAAATTGTCGCCACTTATTTTTGCAAGGTCAATATTTTTGAAAGTATGACCATCAAACTGGAAAAGTCCTTCGCCGGTACCAAGCCACAAAAACCCAATAGAATCCTGATGAACTGAATAAATGTAAGGGTAAATTCCATCTTTTTCGGAATCGTAAATTTTAAAACGATAAGATTGTGTAATCCCAGAAAAGAAAAATAACAAATTGAAAATAAAAATAAGAAATGAAGATTTAAACATTATTTTTTCTTAATTGGAGTAGCAACAATTTTACCTTTAAATTTAGGTATTCCGCCAATAGGGCTAACATAGAATGGCATTAATTGCCCATACTGGTTAGTTACATAAATTACTACATTATTATTTCTTATTGCCATTGTTCGGTTTTTAACAAATTGAATATCAATCGAAGTGTTTTTTTCTTCGGCAACAATTAAATGAGTGCTCGATTCCCAATTTCCTTCGCCTGAAACTTTAGCTGTAATACCATTTTTAGAAACAGAAATTAACCTTATTAAACCATCGTTATCCCAATCAAAATTAAATACCTTAATCGAAACAACATCTTTATCAATATATGGATAAATGTGCGAAACATTGCTCGGATTATCATGCATTCTAAATGTGTATTCAAAAGTAAAAGCATTACTACCTTCTATTGCTTTGTTTTCATCGGGTTGTGTGCTTACAAAGTAGCGAAATAAATTTCCGTCATCACCCGAAACGCCTTGTGCTATAATTTTAAAAACATAACCACCATATTCTTTGCTCATTTCTCCTTCGGTAGGGTTAAATGGTCCAAACGAATACCAGTTTTTATCGTATTTTGAGTTATCGTCGAATGTTTTTGAAGCAAGTAAATTACCGCTTTTATAATTTCCTTTAGGGTCAATATTTTTTGCATCGGGGTCGGATATGCACCCTTTTCCGCCATAAACCAAAAATGAAGTTTTAGTATCAAACTTTCCTTTTGGTTCGTCTAATTCGCCACCACAATCGGGGTCGTAAACTCTAATATATAAAGGGTTTACTTGAGTTGCAGGAATTACAATAAAAAATGTTTCGCAAAAATCATCGTCGCCCCATTTTGTTTCGCTTTGTGTACCAAAAGTTACTAAATAAGGAATGTTTTCTTCGGTTGTTGGAATTGATTGAGCAATAGTAATATTGGGCAAAATTTGCAACATGAATATAATAAATAGGTATATGTGTGTTATTTTTATCATAATTCAAAAGTATAAAAAATTTAGAATATGTGGGTAATAAAAAATTATTTTTCGCTTATATCAATAAACTCGTATGAATTACCGCAACTATTAATAAATTTCATAAAATTTTCGAAAGAAATTACTAGTGAAGCAGTGTTTATATTTGGGTGAAAGCTAATTGTTTTACTGTTTTTTAAATTTTCGTCAATAAAAAGATACACCTCTTTATTAATGTCATTAATTAATCCAAATGGAGAAACTGAGCCGGGTGATAATCCAAGATGTTTTTTCATTCTTTTTTCCGAAGCAAAAGAGAGTTTTCCTTGTTTTAAAATTTTTTCGAGTGAATGAATATCAAGATTTTTATTATGTTCGAAGATTACCAGATAATGTTTATTTCCTTTATGATTGCGGAAAAATAAATTTTTGCAGTGGGTTGCATTAATGTTTTTCCAGTATTGCATAGCAATCTCAATAGTAGGTGCAGGAGGATGTTCGTAATATTCAAATGAAATTTGAAGTTCGTCTAACCTTTTATATAATTCAGGCTGACCATTCATTGTTAATTAGTTTCTATCTATAATATCGTAATAATAGTAAAAGCCCCAAATTCCAAGACCCAAATTCCAAGTTTGGGGCTTGGGATTTGAGACTTGGGGCTTGAGGTTTTGGGCTTTCATTTTTGAAAATCTTTGACTTTATGGACAGGTACTAATTATTTTACAGGAAAAAGTCCATAAATTTCAGCATCAATCTTATTAATTATTTCGCTTAAGTCCTCGTTTTTTTTACTGAAATTAGTTTTGTCAACATCAATAACTAAAAGTTTGCTTAAGCTGTAACTCGAAATCCATGCTTCATAACGTTCGTTAAGTTTTTTTAAATAATCTAAACGAATACCGTTTTCATATTTTCTTCCACGACTTTGAATATGCTCAACTAATTGTGGAACAGATGCTTTAAGGTAAATCAGTAAATCAGGTGGCTGTATTAATGATGTCATTAAATTAAATAGACTAAAATAATTTTCGAAATCACGCGATGACATTAATCCCATTGAATGCAGGTTTGGAGCAAAAATAAAGGCATCTTCGTAAATAGTTCTATCTTGAACAACAGTTTTCTTTGCTTTGCGTATTTCAACTACCTGATTAAATCGGCTATTTAAAAAATAAATTTGCAAATTAAATGACCAGCGATGCATATCTTCATAAAAATCGTTTAAATACGGATTATCTTCAACATCTTCGTAATGTGCTTCCCATTTATAGTGTTTTGCTAACTGCTTGGTTAGTGTAGTTTTGCCCGAACCTATGTTGCCTGCTATAGCTATATGCATTCCCATAATTTATTGTTTTTTTAATATCCGAAATTACAAATTATTTTATAATCAAAAAATTTTTTCGCAAAAATGAACAAAAAAATTAAAATTTTGCCATTTTTAATGATTAGTGAAGATTTTTTAAATATTCATCCATTATGGACAGACACTATTTAGTGCCTGTCCATAATGTCCGATTTTTGCGTTATTTGTCTCGTCCTAAAAAAAGTTTACACTTTTTGGTTAATAATCCTACTACAAATTTACACATTTTTTTAAATCCTAAATACCATTTACATTTTT
>MENF01000150.1 GCA_001769035.1 Bacteroidetes bacterium GWA2_32_17 | reverse complement strand
TATACCTTTTTAAAATTTTGTCTGGCTCAAAAAATCTAATCCGATATCGGATTTTAGAACCCCTCTAAAACAACTAACTTCGCTTTTATTTAAATCCCGACTAGACGCATCAAGATAAGGAGATATTTTTTTATTTTCAAAAATCATTCAAGATATCACAAGCTACAGTATATTAAACACATGCAATTTTTTTTATTAAACATAAATTTTGCTTTATGATTTTTATTGGCTAAACATTATTATTTTTGCAAAAAAGATATTTATGGATAATAAAGTTAGAGTTCGTTTTGCACCCAGTCCAACCGGACCCTTACATTTAGGCGGTGTTCGCACTGCTTTGTTCAATTATTTGTTTGCAAAAAAAAATAACGGAACAATGATACTCCGTATTGAAGATACCGACCAAACACGTTTTGTTGCAGGTGCCGAAGAATATATAATTGAGTCGTTAAAGTGGTGTGGAATTAATTTTGACGAAGATGTTATAAAAGGTGGAAATTATGGACCATACAGGCAATCTGATAGAAAGCAGATTTACAAACAATATGCAGATATATTAATTGAAAATGGTAATGCATATTACGCTTTTGATACTCCTGATAAATTAGATTTAATAAGAAAAGAATTTGAATCGCAAAAAATACAATTTCAGTATGATGTAAAAACACGTAAAAATTTACGTAATAGTTTAACATTGACAAAAACTGAAGTAGATGAATTTTTATCGTCCGAAAAACATTATGTAATAAGATTTAAAATGCCCGAAAATGAGGTTGTTCGCATGAGCGATTTAATTCGTGGAAATATCGAAGTAAACACTAATACATTAGACGATAAAGTTTTATTTAAGTCAGACGGAATGCCAACTTATCATTTGGCAAATATTGTTGACGACTATTTAATGGAAATTTCGCATGTAATAAGAGGAGAAGAATGGCTACCATCGCTTCCTTTACATGTTTTATTGTATCGTGCTTTTGGTTGGGAAAGTACAATACCACAATTTGCACATTTACCATTAATTTTAAAACCCGATGGCAAAGGAAAGTTAAGCAAACGCGATGGCGATAAATTAGGTTTTCCGGTTTTTCCAACTGATTGGAAAACACCGGAGGGAGAAGTTTATTCGGGTTATAAAGAGTGGGGATATTTTTCTGAAGCATTTGTAAACATGCTAGCTCTTTTAGGTTGGAATCCCGGAACAGAACAAGAAATATTTTCATTAAAAGAATTAACAAAAATATTTACGTTGGAAAGAGTTGGAAAATCAGGTTCACGTTTCGATCCCGACAAAACAAAATGGTTTAATCATCAGTATTTACAAGCTAAATCGAATAATGAATTAGCAATATTGGTTGAAGCTGAACTTAAAAAAAATGGAATAATTACAGATATTAAATTTGTAGAGAAAATCTGCGAAATGTTAAAAGAACGTGCAAATTTTGTTAAAGATATTGTAAAAGAAGGTAAATTCTTTTTTCAGATTCCCGAAAGCTATGATGCAGAGGCAATTAAAAAAAGATGGAAACCCGATTCTGCTTCAATATTAATAGAATTAAAAGAAGTGTTGGCTGCTACAGAAGTTTTTGAATCAAATATTTTAGAAAATAACATTAAACAACATTTCGAATCAAAAAACATTGGGTTGGGACAAGTTATGACTCCATTTAGAATTGTGGTTGTCGGTACAACTTCTGGTCCGTCTATGATGAAAATTGCCGAATTACTTGGCAAAAATGAGATTATAAAACGCATTGAAATAGGTGTTGAGAAAATAAATTTTTAAAAAACAAGACGTTGATTTATTAAGATAATTATGATAAAAATAATTAAAATAAACTAGCGAAAATCAACGTCAAAAACGTAATTAGTGTCTGTCCATAAACTCTGTGTCTGATTCATAATGTTCGAGTTTGAGGCCCTGTTGAATATTCCGATAAATCGAAATTCTACAGGGTAAACATGCTAAGTTTTTAAAACCTCACTGCCTTCGTTTGTGTCTTCACAAACGATTTGCAATCTCTTTTTGAGCATATAATATGCACGCTTTGTTTGTGAGGACACAAACAATGGTGGAATGTAAATGACTGTTTTCAAAACAAGTTTACCCCGTAGTGAAGCGTACTGGGGTATAACGAAAAAAATCGGACATTATAGACAGACACTATTTAGTGTCTGTCCATAAAGTCAAGAGTCTGGAGTATAAAGTTCGATGACAAGGCTTGCGAAGTTTTGAAAATCAAGGAGTTTACTTATGTAAATGACTGTTTTCAAAACGAGCATAACGCAGTCAGCGGACTTTATAGACAGACTCTATTTAGGCAACGAAAACCAAAATGCAGCACCCTCATTTAGTTTGCCCTCTGCCCATACTTTTCCACCGTGTTTATTTATAATACGTTGTACAATTGCAAGTCCAACACCTATTCCTTCAAAATCTTCACTTTTATGAAGTCGTTGAAATACTCCAAATAATTTATCTGAATATTCGGGATTAAAGCCCACACCATTATCTTTTACATAATATACATTCTCATTAATTTTTTCGTACGCTCCAATTTCAATAATCCTTTCCTTTTTAGGTCGGGTATATTTTATTGCATTAGAAACTAAATTAATCCATACTTGCTTTATAAGTTCAGCATCGGCAGTAATTACAGGCAAATTGCATATTGTTATTTTATATCCGTTTTGCTGCCCGGGCAATAATGTTTCATTTATAACAATGTTCATTATTTTATTCATATCTACTTCTATTTTTCGCAAATCGCTGCGGGTGGTTTTGGAAAGATTTAGCAACGAATCAATTAATTTTTCCATATTTTGAGCATTGTTACTAATTGTGTCTAAAATATGTTTTCCATCATCATCAATAATTTTATCATATTTCTGATTTAAAATTCCTGAAAACCCTTTTATTAAACGCAATGGGGTATGTAAGTTATGCGAAACAGAATAACTAAATGCATCGAGTTCTTTGTTAGCTGCCTGCAATTGTTTGGTGCGTTCAATTACTTTTAATTCGAGAGTCTGGTTGAGTTTTTCAATTTCCGCTTCAAATTTTTTACGTTCTGTTATATCACTTGTTGTTCCCTGAATTGCATAAGGGTTGCCATTTGTACCTCGTACAAATTTAACTTTTATTTCTACATCTATAATTGAACCATTTTTGCAAAATTCTTTCACTTCATAAGTTCTTATTTCGTCAGGCGGTAATTTTTTCAAACTGTCGAGTTTAATTGCTTCTTTTAATTCTTTCATAATAAATTGAAACGACTCGGGAGTTAAATATTGCTCAATTGTCATGTTTATTGCTTCTTCTGTGGTATATCCCAATATTCTTGTTACCGAAGGACTTATGTAAATAAACTTTAACGACTGCAAATCTATTGACCAGATAATATCAGTTGAATTTTCGGCAAGAAGCCGATACTTTTTTTCCGATTTAATTAAATTTAATTCAGTGTTTTTGTATAGTTTTTCATTTTCAATATATTCAACTGCAAACGAAATATCATTTGAAACTTCTATCAGTAAATTAATTTCTTCCTGAACGAAAAAATTTATTTCGCTTGAATATAAATTTAATGTACCTATTGTTTTTTCAAACACAATTATAGGTAATGCAATTGAAGAATTAAACCCTAGTTTAACTGCTTCTTCAACCCATGGCAACATTGCATTATCGTTTTGGATATTGTTAGAAAATGCATAAAAGCCGGTTTTAATAGCTCTTGCAGTTGGTCCTTTAGAAAGGGTTTTGTCATTCAAATCAATATTAATTCTTTCCAAATAATTACCAGTATCCCCTGCATAACTTATTACTTCAACTTTATTTTTGTTTATTTCTCCTATCCATGCCATTTTAAATTTGCCAACATCTACTGCAACTTTACAAATATTGCTATATAATTCGTTTTTATTTTTAACCCTTACTATAGTTTTGTTAATGTTGCTTATAAAAGCATAAATACGATTGAGTTTTTTAATATTGTTTTCGGCAATTTTACGTTCTGTTATATCATGCTGAAACGAAACAATTATTTTTTCGCCATTCAAATTAATTGTTGCAGAAACAACTTCTAAGGGAATAATTCTTCCATTTTTATGTTTATGCTCTGATTCGAAAACAAACGTTTTATTTTTTAAGATATTTTCGATACGTTGTTTTACTAACTTTTCCGATTCGGGACTGTTCAAATCATGTATATTAATATCAACAATTTCCTTGATTGTATAACCATGGATTTTAGCAAAATTTTTGTTACATTCAATAATTTTACCATTTAACAAATGATACACAATACCCTCGCCAGCCCCTTCGAAAATTGCTTTATAGCG
The DNA here is from genome assembly GCA_001769035.1 of Bacteroidetes bacterium GWA2_32_17. Lineage (GTDB taxonomy): Bacteria > Bacteroidota > Bacteroidia > Bacteroidales > GWA2-32-17 > GWA2-32-17. Next base: position 112,308 of record MENF01000150.1, on the reverse strand, counting down.
TTTTTCGCTGTCTAACAATGCCATTACGCTCTGATGATTTATTTTGTAAAATTGATATTGCTGGCGTTTCCATAAATAAAAAGACAAAAGACAAAAACAAAATATTATTATTGTAATAACCACAATAATTTCCCAAAGTCTATTGTTAATTGGAGCATAAGCTTCGTCAATATTAATTTTCGAAACAAGGTACCATGGAGTTCCTTTTATAGAATTAACATAAGCAACTACTTTATTATTAAAATAATCGGTTCCTTCTACAATTCCTTCTTTACCTAAAACTGTCATTACCGATGGTATGGTTTTGTTTTTAATGGGAATGTGTAAATTAAATGCAGAATTTTTTATAAATCGCAAGTTATTCAAATATGTAACATAGTTACCATCGCTCCGAACAATTAATGTTTCGGCAGTTTTGCTTTTATATGGAAAAAATTTAACTATTGGAAACAAATAATGGTTTGGATTAATGCAAAGTTTTATCTCTGCTATTAATTGCTCATTGTTATTTAATACAGGAACTAATAAAGTTATGCAAATAGAATCGGATAGCATTTCTTTTTCGAAATCATTAAAATGAATATCGTTCGAGTATTTTAATTTAGTTATGTCGTTGCGATAATTGGTTGCTAAATGAGTTTTATTGTACACGTAACTATATAACACTTTGCCAGATGTATCAATTAACATAATGTTCCTATATTCATCATCAGACATTATATAATTAAACATGTTTTTTAATAAATTTTTGGCTTCTGCATTATTTGTATCGGTTAATATACTTTGAACAATAGATTGAATCTGTTTGTTGTTATGAAATATTTCGGCATCATTTAATCTTTCGTTTCGCCATTGCGTTATGTTATTAATTTTAAGCTCCGAAATGGCTGTTAATTGTTTGTTAATTTCGGATTTATAGTTTTTGCTGTAACCATTAAAATAATATACAGAATATGTAACGGTAGCAATTGCTATTACTATTAAAATAATAAAAACCTGAAAAGAGAATTTATTTAATTTGTTATTTTTCATATTTAATATTTTTACTAAACTTCTAACCTCTAACCTCTTATATTTATTCTTCATTGCTATCTTTTTTAATTATTCCAAAATCCTTTATTATTTTTAACAGAATATTTATATCTACAGGTTTAGTTACATAATAGTCGCAACCTACTTTAAGAGCCATTTCTTTATCGTCGGGAAACGAATAAGCCGAAACGGCAATAACCGGCATTTTATTTCTAATTGTTTTAATAATATGTGTTGCTTCATAACCATCCATTACAGGCATTTTTAAATCCATTAAAATAATATCTAATTCGGGATGCAATTTAACAACTTCAATTGCTTCTTTGCCATTTGTTGCTTCATAAATTGTTGCTAAAAAGTTTTCCTTTATAACATTGTTCATATAAAGCATATTTGTGTAATCGTCTTCAACTAAAAGGATATTTGGTTTTTTAATATTTTTAGATAAAATATTTTTCGATTTCATTTCAAAATCTTCTATAGTTCTTAATGGTACTGTAATAAAAAAAGTAGAGCCAACATTCAATTCCGATTCAACCCAAATATTGCCTTCAAGCAATTTTGCAATTTCTTTTGATATTGTTAAACCCAAACCACTACCTGCAATTACTCTACGGTTTTCGGTAGTAATTTGCCTGAATTTTTCAAAAATAATTTCATAATATTTTTCGCCAATTCCATATCCGGTATCAGTTATGTAAAATTCGATGAATTCATTTTTAATCTTATAACCAATAGAAATTTTTCCTTTTTTCGTAAATTTAATTGCATTATCAATCAAATGCATAAAAACTTTTTGCAATAAATCGGGGTCAGAGTATGTTTTAAAACTTTTTAAATCATCCGGAAGAATTGTTTCGAATTCGATATTTTTTCGCTTGCATAACTCTTTGTATTTAAACGACATTTCGTAAACTATAAAATTAACATCAAACATTTTATTATGCACCCTCATTATGCCCGATGATAACTGCGACATATCCATGTAATTTGTTATTGTGTTAACTAAACGATTGCAGCTTGCATTTAAAATATCTAAATACTCATCTTTTTTGCTTTGTTCTAAATCAGGACGTGCTATTAATTCGCCAAAACCAACTATACCATTTAAAGGAGTACGAATTTCGTGTGATATGTTATTTAAAAAAGCTGTTTTTAATTTATCGCTTTCTTCGGCTTTTTCTTTTGCTTTAACAAGTGCATTTTCCATGCGTTTGCGTGAAGTAATATCTTCTTTTACTGCAATAAAATGAGTTATTTCTCCTTCTTTATCTTTAATAGATGAAATTGTTGCATATTCCCAATATAACTCGCCATTTTTCTTTTTATTTATAAATTCGCCACGATACTCATTTCCTGCTAAAATCGTTTTCCAAAGTTTTTCGTAAGTTTCTATTGGAGTTTTACCTGATTGAAAAATTCTTGGATTTTTGCCAATTAATTCTTCTTTACTATAACCTGTAATTTCAGTTACTTTTTTATTTACATATTCAATATTTGCGTTTAAGTCTGTAATTATAATTATTGCCGGACTTTGCTCAACAGCAACTGAAAGTTTTATAATAAGTTCGTCAGATATTTTGCGTTCTGTTATATCACGGGTAACTCCATGCATTCTTGTTAGTTCGTTATTGCTGTTAAGCCATGGTGTAATTATTATTTCGCCCCATTTTGTGTTTCCATTTTTGCAATTATATTCAAGTTCTAACTTTAAGTGATAATTTTTTAACACTTCTTTTCGTTCGGCGTATCTTCCCAATTCTTTGAACATTGTTAATTTTGCAATATTAGCAGATTCGTGAGTAAAGCGAGCATCAAAATTTTGGTTTAAATATTCTTCAACCGAATAACCTGTAAAATTTTTTATAGAAGGTGAAACAAAAAGACCTTTACCGTTTAAGTCCATTAGCCAAATTACATCGGTAGTTTTTTCAGCAATAATTTTATATTTTTCTTCTGATGTTTGCAAAGCTATATACGCTTCTTCATTTTCTTTTCGCAATTGATAATTTTCAATGGCTTCTTTTATTGCAAAAGGCAAACGTTCGGAGTGTCCTTTTAAAATATAATCGGTAGCACCTGCTTTCATGCAACTAACAGCAGTAGTTTCGTTTACCGAGCCAGTAAGCAAAATAAAAGGAGTATCGGGGCAAATTATTTTTGCAATTTCCAATGCTTTCATGCCATCAAATTCGGGCATTGTATAATCCGAAATAATAATATCGGGTTTAAAATTTTCAATCGCATTTTTAAATTCAAACTCAGTTTCAACTCTAATTGCCAAAAAAATTAATCCAGCATTTTTTAACTCAAAAACGGTTAGTTCGTGGTCGGCTGGCATATCTTCTATAAATAATATTTTTAATTCTTTTTCCATAATGTATAAACTTTAGTTTGGTTTTACGTTAATAAAACATTTTAGTTAACAGGTGTTTTTACCTGAATTTTTGTTTTAATTTAACTGATGTTACGCATAAAATATCAAAAAATAGTCATTTTAACATTTCAAACAGTTATTAGATTTGACAACTTTTAAAAAGTTGTCAAATCTTTTTGCGTAACGTGAGTTAATTTAAAACAAAATTAAAGAGTTTATTGACAAATAAAATTAAACTTGTTGTTAATAACTTTTCTGCCCTAATAATTAAGCACATACAATTTTATTAACAGAGTTGTTAACATCTTATTAACATATAATGCTATAATTCAGTAAAATACAAAAAATTATACTTGCAACTTTCATATCCTTTTAAAAATAAATAATATAGGTTTAAAAATATGATTATTTTTGCTGCGTAAAACCAAAATTAAAATTTTATGAAAAAATTAGCTTTAACAGTTTTAGTAGCATTTGCAGTTATAACTGTAACAAATGCGCAGGATTTGAAATCCAAGCAAGGAGTTCCAATATTACCCGAAGCAGGCGATTATGCTATCGGAATTGATGCTACTCCTTTCTTTAATTATTTTGGAAAGTTCCTTTCAAATGCAGGTGCAACTTCACCAACTTGGAACTTTATAACAGCCAACCAAACTATCAGGGGAAAGTATTATGTAGATGAAACTACCGCTTATCGTGCTGAAATCAGGCTTGGGGTATTAGGTTCAAACACTAACAAGAATATGGTAAGTAACAGAAGTGATACAACTACTTATAATTATCCTGCAATGGGACAAAAAGTAGAAAATTCGTGGAAAAGTTCTGCTACAAATATCGGATTAGGCGTAGGACTTGAAAAACACAGAGGAAAAGGACTACTTCAAGGTTATTATGGTGCAGGTTTAGGTATTTATTATTCCAATTCAAAAGATAAATTTACTTATGGCAACGCATTAGTTCCAACTGGAGTAGTAGTTGATGTTGATTTAGTTGATGATGCTTTTGCAGGTGCTTCTAATACCAAAACTGATACTTATGGAAATGATGCCCGTATTACTGAAAGAAAAAATGGTTCTTCGTTAGCCCTTAATTTAGGAGCATTTGTTGGTGCAGAATATTTTATTCTTCCTAAAGTTTCTTTTGGCGGTGAATTTGGGTGGGGTCTTGGATTAGTTACAAATGGTAAAACCACTACTACAACTGAATCAATTGGTGGCACAACTCCAACAGTAGGACAACAAATCATCGAAGGAAATAAATCAGGACTGTTTGGTTTCGATAATAATTTCAGTGGTACATTATATTTTATGTTGCATTTTTAAAAATAACTTTATTATAAAAGAAACCGTTTCAATATTTGGAACGGTTTTTTTGTTTTTATATTTAATGCTACCTTTATATTTTATTTTTTATTAATTAATGGTTACATATCTAATAATTGCAGCAGTTTCGTTAGTTACAATATCGGCATTCAGTAATCGCGAAGTTTATAATAAGCTAATGTTTAACCCCTATCAGATTAAACATTCCAATCAATGGTACAGGTTTATATCACACGCATTTATTCATGCAAACTGGGAGCATCTTATTTTTAATATGTTAACCCTTTATTTTTTTGGAGTTTTTGTTGAAAGTGCATTTGCACTTCATTTCGGAAGTAAAGCTATTCCGATGTATATTACAGAATTTCTTTTGGCATCAATAGTTTCGTCAATTCCTTCATTTTTAAAACATAAAGATAATTATGCTTATAATGCAGTTGGCGCCTCGGGAGCTGTTTCGGCAATATTATATACTTCAATTTTATTTGAACCGTTAAACAAAATTTATTTGTTTTTTATTCCAATTGGTATTCCTGCATTTGTTTTTGGAATAATTTATTTGGCGTACTCGGCTTATATGTCGAAACGAAATGCTGATAACATTGGGCACGATGCTCATTTTTGGGGAGCTGTTTTTGGTTTTGCTTTTCCATTAATATTTAAACCAAACCTGTTAGAAAATTTTATTAACATTGTAAAAGAATATTTTTAATTGTGAGAAATGTTATTTTTTTAGATAGGGATGGAGTAATAAACAATAATAGTTTGTATTATGTTTACAAACCCCAAGATGTTGTGTTTAACGATGGCGTTTTTGAAACTTTAAACATTATACAACAAAAAGGTTTTGAGTACATTGTTATTTCAAACCAGAGTGGAATATCAAAAGGCATTTATTCGAAACATGATGTAGAAAAAGTTCACAATTTTATGAAACAGGAATTTAATAAACATAGTATAAATATTTTGGAGTTTTATTATTGCACACATCATCCCGAAGTTGAGAATTGCCTTTGTCGTAAACCACAAACCCTTCTTATTGAAAAAGCTGTTGCACGGTTTAATATTGATGTCTCGCAATCGTATTTTGTAGGCGATAAACAAACTGATTTGGAAACTGCGGTAAATTATGGAATTACACCTGTTTTAATTGAGCCAAATTCTAATTTAAAAACAATTATCGGTAAAATAAAATTTGAAAGTTAAATAAACAATAAACATTGAACAATAAAAAAATGAAATTGTTAAATCCGATATCGGATGCTAAATTGTTAAACCGTTAAGTTACTAAATGGTTAACTAACAATGAATGACAATTGTATGACTACTGTATGACAATTGTATAACAACTGTTTGACCATGTATAACAATGAACGTAGAACAATGAACAAATGAAGAATTTTTTAATTTCTTAATCCTAAATAACAAATGTCTCTATTTGTATGTTATAATGGCGAATTTATTCCTGCTGACAAACCAATATTTTATGGTACTAACAGAGCTTTTCGATATGGCGATGGGCTATTCGAAACAATGCGGGCTATGGGGACTTCAACCCCTTTTTTAAACCAACATATTGAGAGACTTAAAAATAGTGCAAGTATTTTACAGTTTGAAATTCCCGAAAACTATACGGTGCTATTTTTTCAAAAACAAATTACACGATTGCTTAATGCCAATAAATATTTTAATGGTTCAAAAATACGGTTAAGTGTGTTTAGAAAAGACGGTGGAAATTACTTGCCTCATTCAAATAAAATTGATTATTACATTGAAGCAACTCCCCTCGAAACTAATAATTTTTCGCTTAACGCAAAAGGTTTAATTATTGATATTTTTAACGAATGGAAAAAACCTGTTAACGAATTAAGTGGTTTAAAAACTTCAAACTCATTATTATATGTAAAAGCTGCAAGTTATGCACAATCCTTAAAAATTGATGATTGTTTGTTGTTAAATCAATTTGGTAACATTATAGAATCAAGCTCATCAAATTTATTTGTATTTACAAATAACAATTTGCTTACCCCATCCTTAACCGATGGTTGTTTAAATGGTGTTATGAGGCAAATAATAATTCAACTTGCTTTAAAAGAAAAAATTACAGTTTACGATGATGCCTGTATTAACGAAAATGATATTTTAAACGCCGATGAAGTATTTCTAACAAATGCAATTAATGGTATTCGTTGGGTTGTTGCATTTAAAAACAGACGTTATTTTTGTAAGATTGCAAAACGCTTATCCGCAGCACTAGAAAATTTATCAACTTTATAACAACATACATTAAACAACGGTATGACAATCTGTTATCAAAGTATGACAATAAACGATGAACAATTATAAAATATCAAACTATCTTTGTAAAATTTTTTAATATTTATGATTGAATTTGATAAATTTACCCTTGATAATGGCTTGCAAGTAATTGTTCATAAAGATATTACAACTCCTTTAGTCGCTGTAAATATTTTATATAAAGTTGGTGCAAGAAACGAAAGTCTTGATAGAACAGGTTTTGCACATTTGTTTGAACATTTAATGTTTGGGGGTTCTGTAAATATTCCAAGTTACGATGAACCATTGCAATTAGTTGGTGGCGAAAATAATGCGTTTACTACAAACGATTTAACAAATTACCATTTAACACTTCCAGCAAATAATATTGAAACTGCATTTTGGCTCGAAAGCGACCGTATGTTAAGTCTTGCATTTACCGAAAAAAGTTTAGAGGTTCAGCGAAATGTTGTTACCGAAGAATTTCGTCAGCGATATTTGAACCAACCTTATGGCGATGTTTGGCTCGAGTTGCGACCATTAGCATATAAGGTTCATCCATACCAATGGGCAACAATAGGCAAAAGTATTGAACATATTACTGGAGCAACGATGCAAGAAGTAAAAGATTTCTTTTTTTCGTATTATGCCCCAAATAATGCAATTATGGTTGTTGCTGGTAATGTAGAAACTGAAAATGTAAAACTACTTGCAGATAAATGGTTTGGCAATATTCCAAATCGTAATATTCTGAACAATGTTATTCCGCAAGAGCCAGAGCAAAATGAAACCAGAAGATTATTACTCGAACGTGATGTTCCAATGGATGCAATTTACATTGCTTTTAAAATGCCCGAAAAACTTCACAATGATTATAAATTACTCGATATTATTTCTGATTTGTTAGGAAATGGTAAATCTTCAAGATTTTTTCAGAAGCTTGTTATGGAATCTAAACTATTTGGCGATGTAGAATGTTATATAACCGGAAGTGTTGATGTTGGTTTGCTAATTATTGAAGGAAGAATTAACGAAGGTGTTAGTTTTGAGGTTGCCGAAAATGCTATATTTGAGGTCATAAATGATTTTTTGTTAAATGTTTCCGAAACTGAGTTGCAAAGAGTTATAAATAAGGCGGAAGCAACACTCACATACAGCTACATAGATGTTTTAAATAAAGCTACAAGTTTAGCTTTTTACGAAATGCTTGGCGATGCAAATCTTATTAATACAGAAATCATTGAATATCAAAAAGTAACAGTTGCCGAAATAAAAAGTTCAATTACAAAATATTTAAAAATCGAACATGCCAGCATTTTACAATATAAATCAATTAAAAATTAAAAAGTGGAAACAATAAATAGAAGCAAAGCCCCTGATTATAAACTTATTGATAAAATAAATATTTCAAAACCAGAAATTTTAAAAATCAATAACAATATACCGCTATTTGTGTTAAATAGTGGAACCGAAGATGTTGTAAGATTAGAAATTGTTTTTAATGCAGGTTCGAAATATTCCGAAAGTCCATTAATCTCGTCGGTTACTAATGCAATGCTGTACGAAGGTACAAAAACACTTTCCTCTAAAGAACTTTCCGAAAAAATTGACTTTTTTGGAGCTTATGTTATGTTAAATGCTGACCGCGATTATGCACAGGCAACACTTTATTCGCTTGGTAAACATTTTGCAAAAACACTCGAACTTTTTACCGATTTAATCAACAACCCATCATTCGCCGAGCACGAATTAAATATTTTACTTGAAAACAAAGTACAGAAATATAAAATTGATGAACAAAAAGTTAAAACCCTATCGGCAAAAAAGTTTAACGAGGTTGTTTTTGGAAAAAAGCATTATTATGGACGAAATATTCAATTGCCTCATTTCGGTTTAATTAATTCGCAGCAACTAAATGACTTTCATACTCGTCTATATAACAAAAATAATTGCAAAGTGATAATTTCTGGAAAAATTACTGACAATATACTTAAAGAATTGCAAAACAATTTTATGATTAACGATTTTGAAAACGTTAGTAATTCTTATGTTTTACAAAACATTTCACCATCAACGCAAAAAAAACATTTTGTAGAAAAAGCTGATGCTGTACAATCGTCAATTAGAATAGGTAAACCAATGGTAAATAAAAATCACGATGATTTTATTGGTTTACAAATTTTAAATACAATTTTAGGTGGATATTTTGGCTCACGGTTAATGTCGAATTTACGCGAAGATAAGGGTTATACTTATGGCGTTGGTTCAGTTGTGGCTTCGTTGGTTGATTATGGATTTTTTACTACAGTTTGCGAAGTTGGTTCAGATTATACAAAATCGGCGATTACTGAAATTTATAAAGAAATTCAACGTTTAATTGACGAGCCAGTTGGTTTAGATGAATTAGAAAGGGTTAAAAATTATATGTTAGGCGATTTTTTACGTTCATTCGATGGTCCTTTTGCACAAGCCGAAGCATTTAGGTCGGTTAACGATTTTAATTTAGATGAAAAATATTTTGAAAAATTTTTAGAAATCGTTAAAACAATCACACCAAATAAAATTCAGCAACTTGCAGTAAAGTATTTACAACCCCATTCGATGTACGAAATTGTTGCAGGCAAATATTAATTACTTAATTAACTACAAAATGAGTAAGCAGTAGGCAGTGAACGTAGAACAATGAACTTTTTGAACATTTTTGAACATAGAACAATGAACATTTTTGAACATAGAACAATGAACATTTTTGAACTTTTTGAACTTTTTTGAACATAAAACGATAAACAATTTTTAAACATTTTTCAATGCTAAAGTGTTTTTACATATTATTTTTACTTGTTGTGCTTTTAAACAAAGCATATACTCAAGAACCCGATATTCCTTTATTAGATTCTGTAAGTGTTGCGGATCCATTAACAGGTTCGGTTTATATTAGTTGGTTCCCATGTGATTCAACTGATGTTGCCAAGTATGTAATTTTTCGCAAAATGTCCAATGGGAATTGGGATTCAATAGCTACTGTAATGATACCTTCAACTTTTTATATTGATAACATATATGTACCGCTTGCAGCATCAAATTATCACCCCGAATTATATAGAATATTAGCAATTGATTCTGCTGGATTTAGAAGCCCAATGACCTTGACATCTCCTATAGATATGCATCATAACACTATATACGTTTTTCCATATCTTGATAGCGTTAATTGTAAGATGGCTATTAAATTAAAATGGAATAAATATGTTTATTGGAGCGAAAATGTTAATCATTATACTATTTACGTTAACATAAATAGTACAACTTGGGACTCGCTTTCTTCGGTTGATGGAAACAGTTCCGAATTTTATCATCAATCTATTACCGACAATACTTACTACTGTTACTTCATAAGAGCTGTAAGTAATTCCGGACGAACATCAACTTCTAATCAAACATGCTTTTATACCAATTTGCCCGATTTCCCGAGCTTTATAAATGCCGATTATGCTTCTGTAACAACCGCTCAAAGAATAGAAATCTCTTTTACACTTGACACTTCTGCAATTGTCAAAAAAAATTATATATTGTATCGGTCCGATAGCGAATTTGGTTCGTATTTACAAATTGCTTCGTATAATAATTATACTGCTTTAAATTTAATTTATACCGATAACGTTGATATAACAAAAAACTGGTATTATAAATTAGCCGCAATTGACCAATGTGGAAATACAGTTTTAGAGTCGAATATTGCAAGGAATATTACTGTTAATGCTACTTCAAACGATGATTTAACTGAATTTATTAAATGGGACGCATACTTTAACTGGCTTGGTGGTGTCGAAACTTATAATATGTACAGAATTGTTGATGACAGTTCACCTATGCTTATCAGCAGTACTGTAATTGATACATTTTTTACTGATGATGTTTCGGATTATGCTGTAAACAGAACCGGAGTTTCCGGTAAATTTTGCTATTATATCGAAGCTATTGAAACAGATTCTAACCCTTATGGAATTAAAGGTAAAAGCAATTCAAATGTTGTTTGTTTAGCTCAACCGCCAATAGTGTATATTCCTAACTCATTTACACCAAACGGCGATGCGATTAACTCAGAATTTTTGCCTATTGTATCTTTTGTTAGTTCTGAAAAATATCAATTTAAAATATTTGACCGCTGGGGATTTAAAATATTCGAAACAAATAATCCGCTAAAAGGTTGGAATGGAAAAATTAATGGACGTAAAGTCCCTGCCGGAACTTATGTTTACAAGCTATCATACTTGGAAGCCAACAATGAAATAAAAGAAAAAACCGGCTTGGTATATTTGTTTTATCCATAATATTAACATTAAACAATGAACATTTTTGAACTTTTTGAACTTTTTTAACCCGAAACTTAAAACTCGAAACTATATACTTTTTTTGAACAATGAACAATGCAGTTGGCAGTAAGCAGTATACAGTGAACAGTAAACAGTGAACAGTGAACAATTTTTAGGAAACAGGCAGTTGTATTTAGGAAACAGACAGTTGTATTTAGGAAACAACGAACAGTAAATTGAAATAAAAAACAGAAATAAATTGAAATTAGTAGAAACAATTGAATGACTATGTTTGACTATTGAATGACAGTGAGTTTTTTTGAACATAGAACAATGAACGTAGAACATTTTTAAACTTTTTGAACTTTTTTGAACATAGAACAATGAACATTTTTAAACTTTTTGAACTTTTTTAACCCGAAACTATAAACCCGAAACGTAAACTTTTTTTAATTTAACTTTCCTTATCTTTGCAAAATAGAAAAAATTGTTTGTGCAAAAAATGAAGTTACTTACCGATGAAGAAAAGGCAGCATTAGAATTGCAGTTTAACGTTATTTTAAAAAGTTGTCCGCGTTGTAAATCTAAAGAAGATAAAGCACTTGTTCGCAAAGCTTTCGATTTGGCAAACGAAGCTCATCAGGGAACACGACGCCGTTCAGGTGAACCATATTTTTACCATCCTATTAGCGTTGCAATAATTTCGGCTAAAGAAATTGGTTTAGGAACTACATCAGTAATCTGTGCATTACTGCACGATGTTGTAGAAGATACTGATTATACACTTGAAGACATTAAATTGCTTTTTGGCGAAAAAGTTGCACAAATAATTGATGGATTAACAAAAATTTCAAATGTTTTTGAACAGGGAAGCACTTCACTTCAAGCCGAAAATTTTAGAAAAATGCTGCTAACACTTTCCGATGATGTTAGAGTAATTTTAATAAAGCTTGCCGACAGGTTACACAATATGCGAACACTCGACTCAATGCCCGAATATAAGCAAATGAAAATTGCTGCCGAAACATTATATTTATATGCACCTCTTGCACATCGTTTAGGTTTATACTCTATTAAAACCGAACTCGAAGATTTAAGTTTAAAACATCAACATCCAGCTGTATTCGACGAAATTAAGAAAAAACTTACCGAAAGCGAAAAAGAACGCCAGATTTATATTAATAGATTTAGCGAACCAATTCTTGAAAGACTTAACGAAATTGATGCTAAATACAACATCACAGGTCGCCCAAAATCTATATTTTCAATCTGGAACAAAATGCATGTTAAAAGCGTTCCATTCGAAGAAATTTATGACATTTTTGCTATCAGAATTATTTTTGAACCCGACTCGCAACAATCCGAAAAAACGCAATGCTGGAATATTTATTCGCAGGTTACAGATATTTATCAACCAAAACCTGACCGCTTACGCGACTGGGTTAGTACACCAAAAGCAAACGGCTACGAAGCTTTACACACAACTGTAATGGGTCCCGATGGTAAATGGGTTGAAGTACAAATCCGTTCAAAAAGAATGGACGAAATTGCTGAACGTGGCTATGCAGCACATTGGAAATATAAAGGCGAAGGTAACGACGAAAGCGAACTTGATAAATGGATAAAAAAGATTAGAGAACTTCTCGAAAACCCCGATGCTAATGCAATAGAATTTATTGATGAGTTTAAAATGAATCTTTTTTCGTCAGAGATTTTTGTTTTCACTCCTAAAGGTACTTTAAAACGATTGCCAAAAGATAGTACTGCTCTCGACTTTGCTTATGAAATTCATAGCCAGATTGGTGATAGGGCAATTGGTGCAAAAGTTAATCACAAACTTGTGCCATTAAGTCATACTTTAAGAAGTGGCGACCAGGTTGAAATATTAACCAGCGAAACAAGTCAGCCACAAAAAGATTGGTTAAATTTTGTTACCACTGCAAAAGCTAAATCACGTATTAAAGAAAAGTTTAAAAGCGAACGAAGAGATAATATCGAAAAAGGTAAAACAATGCTCGAAGCTAAATTTACCGAACTCGAAATTCCAATTACCAGCGTTTTGTTTAAAAAGTTAATGCTCGGATACGAAGTTTTTTCTAAAGAAGATATTTATTGTAAAATTGGTTCACAAGAAATTGATTTAAATGATGTTCGAAAAGTAATAAACAGAAAATCGAAAAATAAATTTATTAGATATTGGCGATTACAAATTACTAAAACTACATCAAAATTACCTCTTTTAAAACGTTCATCCGAAACTCCACAACAACATACAGAAGCAAAAATTAATCGTAAACAACCTTTTGTAATTAACGATGAAGCTGAACAAAATAATTATACAATTGCAAAATGTTGTGCCCCTATTCCCGGAGATGACGTTGTCGGATATTTGTCTGAAAATGATGGCGTCATTATACACAAAAAATTGTGCCCAAATGCTCAAAAAATTATGTCAAATTTTGGAGATAAAATTGTTGCTGTAAAATGGACTACACACAAAGTTTTATCGTTTTTAGTTCGAATTGAAATTAATGGAATAGATAATATAGGTATTGTAAATAATTTAACTAATTTAATTTCAAAAGAACTTGATGTAAATATGCGAACTGTATATTTTAATGCAAATGATGGGGTATTTGAAGGATTTATTGATTTATACATTCACGATACATTTGATTTAGATGCACTTATGCGAGATTTGAAAAAGATAAAAGGAATAAATTCTGTTAAAAGAGTAGAGCAAACCGAAGATATTGAATAAATAAAATACAAAGTATAAAGTACAAAGTACAAAGTACTAAAGTACAAAGTACAAAGTAAAAAGTATAAAGTACAAAGTAAAAAAACACGGTAAACAGTAAGCAGTAGGCAGTAATCAGTAGGCAGTAAACAATAAACGTAGAACAATGAACATTTTTGAACTTTTTTGAACAGTGAACAATAAAAACAATGGTCATACAATAGTTAATTCAATAGTCACACAATTGTTTTCCTACTGTGTTACAATGTTTGACAAAGTATGACTATGTATGACAAGTGTATGACAATGAACAGTGAACAATGAATAAAAAAGAATATCGAATATTGATTAACGAACATCGAACTAAAAACAATGAACGTAGAACAATGAACATTTTTGAACATAGAACAATAAACTTTTTGAACTTTTTTGAACAACGAACAAAGGTATTAAGTACAAAGTATTAAGTATAATGAACGATGAACTAAAAACTCGAAACTGAAAACTTTTTTGAACAGTAAACAATATTTTATTCGTAAATTCGTAAAATTCGTATTTCGTAAAGAACAATAAACTTTTTGAACTTTTTTGAACAATAAACATAATTCTTTTATTAACACAATGGTAACAATCAAAGAATCAGATATTAACATTTATCTTGTAGATGATGATGAGTTGCTTAACAAAATACTTAGAACGAAGTTTGAGCAAGCAGGCGGTTATAAAATATACTCCTTTAATAATGGTGAATCGTTTTTAGAGCATTTTGTAAAACGAAAATTTAATAAAAAACAAATTCATGTTGTTATTTTAGATTATTTGTTAAAATCTTCTGAAAACCCACAAGCCAAAAATGGCATTGATATTTTAAAAACAGTTCGTGAAATAAACCCCGATGTAGAAGTTATTATGCTTTCAGGTATTGACGATGTTGATGTTGCAGCTAATGCTATTAAATGTGGTGCTGTATCTTTTGTTAGAAAAAACGAAAATTCATTTTTAAGAATTCATAACAATGTGAAATTTATTATTAGCGAAAAACGATTAAAAATAACCAAAAACCAGAGCTACATTACACAAATAATATTTTTTACCCTTGTTGCTTGTGTTATTTTATTTAGCATTTTATATTTTTTTACTGACTAATTCTTCCCAACCCATAAACCTTACGCCATGGTTCGTGTCTTCACGAACCATTAAATTTATTATGCTCTGCCTTATTGTCATATTTTTTTCAATGGCACATTGTTTGAAAATGTGCAACGTTTAACTTTAAAAAATTAAAATTATGCAAAAAGGTACAATTGGTGTATCCACCGAGAATATTTTTCCTATTATTAAAAAATTCCTTTATTCCGAACATGAAATATTTTTACGCGAAGCTGTTTCTAATGCTATAGATGCTGTAAATAAACTTAAAACCCTTGCTAGTCATGGCGAATATAAAGGCAATGTAGAAAATCTTCAAATTAACATTTCGGCTGATAGTAAAAAAAATACTCTTACAATATCCGACCATGGTGTTGGAATGACAGCCGAAGAAGTTGATAAATACATTAATCAAATTGCCTTTTCGGGAGCTGGCGAATTTTTAGAAAAATTTAAAGACTCAGCATCAATTATTGGTCATTTTGGCTTAGGTTTTTATTCGCTGTTTATGGTAGCAAAAAAAGTAGAGCTAATAACGCTATCGTATAAAGAAGATTCAAAAGCTGTTAAATGGGCTTGCGATGGTTCACCCGAGTTTACATTAGAAGATATTGATAAGTCTGATGTTGGAACTGATGTTATAATATATCTCGATGACGACAATAAAGAATTTTCAGAAGAGTCGAAAATAAACGAACTGTTAAATAAATATTGTAAGTTCTTGCCTGTAGAAATTGCTTTTGGAAAAGAAAAAGAATGGAAAGATGGTAAATATATCGAAACTGGTAAAGTTCATGTTATTAATAACACAAAACCATTATGGATTCGAAAACCTGCCGAATTAAAAGACGAAGATTACAATTCCTTTTATCACGAACTTTATCCTGCTACATTCGAAGAACCACTTTTTAATATTCACATGAATATTGATTACCCGTTCAACCTTACCGGAATTTTATACTTCCCTAAAATTAAAAGTAATTTAGAAATTCAGAAAAACAAAATACAATTATATTGCAATCAGGTTTTTGTAACCGACCAGGTTGAAGGAATTGTGCCGGAATTTTTAACATTATTACATGGTGTTATTGATTCTCCTGATATTCCCTTAAATGTATCGAGAAGTTATTTGCAGGGCGACCCGAATGTTAAAAAAATATCGTCGCACATAACAAAAAAAGTTGCCGATAAACTTCAGGATATTTTTAAAAATCAACGTAACGATTTTGAAAAGAAGTGGGACGACTTAAAAGTTTTTATTCAATACGGAATGATTACAGATGAAAAATTCTATGAAAGAGCCGAAAAGTTCGTTCTGTTAAAAAATGTTGATGAAAAATGCTATACATTAGAGGAATACGAAAAGCTTGTTAAAGAAAATCAAACCGACAAAAATAAAAATAAGGTTTATTTATACTCAACTAATAAAGAAGAACAATATACATACATTGATGCTGCAAAAAATAAGGGCTACGATGTTTTATTTATGAATGGACAACTTGATGCTCATTTTATTAATAGCTTAGAAAGTAAGCTAAAAAATACAATTTTTAAACGTGTTGATGCCGATATAATTGACAAGTTAATTGAGAAAGAAGAAGTTAAAAAAGTTGAGCTAACCGAAGATGAGCAAATGGAAGTTCGCAATATTTTCTTTGGTGCTTTACCTCAAAAAGACAGGTTTTTTATTTCTTTCGAAGCACTATCCGATAACGACACACCTATTATTATAACACGTAACGAATATATGCGGAGAATGAAAGACATGTCTGCAATGGGCGGTGGAAACGGTATGTATGGCGATTTACCCGATAGTTACAATTTAATTGTTAATGCAAATCATTCTTTGGTAAAAAAATTAACAAAACAAAAAAACAAAGAATTAAGCCAGCAATTACAAGAAATTTCGGAGAAATTAGATCCAATAAAACAAAATAAGTCCAAACTTGATGATAAATTAAAAGGAAAAAAAGAAGAAGAAATATTATCAGCCGATAAAGCTAAAAAAGAAGAACTTACTAAGAAAGTAAATGAAATAGAAAGCGAGAAAAAAACTGTTTTAGAAGAATTTGGCAAAAATAATAAAATTGTAAATCAGTTAATTGATTTAGCTCTTTTGTCGCACAATTTATTAAAGGGTGAAGCTCTTAATAAATTTGTAAAACGTAGTGTTGAGCTAATAAAATAATTTTTTACTAAGGTTCAAAAATTGATAAGGTTCGTGTCCCCACGAACCTTTTTTATTTCCCTTGACGTTTCTGCCTTGGTTTGTGTCTCACAAAACAATATTGTTGTCCTGGTTCGTGTCCCCACGAATCAATATTTTTATTTCTAACTTAAAAAAGTATTAACTTCATTTTTTATAAAAATAATAGCCGTTTTAATAGGTGTTGGATTTAATTTTATCCATTGTTCCATAATTGCTTTGCTCAATTCAATAGCATCAGCATTATTATCAACACTTTCAGATGTCATATTTATTAACCTTATTACATTTTCTTTTGCACTTATAGCCACTTCCCACGCACTATCCGACATATAAATTTGTTGGGATAAATTGTGTTCAAATTCAGCACGAATTAAACTAAGCATTTCAACATGAAGTTGATGGCTTTTCATTCCCGAAACCTGAAGTCGAACTATTAACGAATTAGGTGAAATTCTCTCAAGAAACAAAATAATTCGTTCATAAGCTTGTAATTTTATTGGAGTTACAAGTTTCATGTTTTGAGATTTAAACTCTAATAAACGTTTTTTGTTTTCATTTTCGATAAAAGTTTTTAAAACATAAAATGCTGTTGCAAAAACAATTACACCTGTAACTATTACTAATATAATTTGATATAACATTTCCATAAACTTTAAACCTCAAACTTTAAACCTCAAACCTAAAACTTTTTTAAACTATAAACAAATAGCTTTGCAATTTAAAATTTTACAATATTAATAATTTTTATTCGATAAAAAATTAAAATATCTTTGATAAATTTTTCTAATATAAATAACGCAAACAATAAACATTTTTAAATAAAGTTTCAAGTTTCAGGTTTGGAGTTTTTAAAAAACCTCAAACTTAAAACCATTAACTCGAAACTCGAAACTATAAACTCGAAACTTTTTAAACTATAAATGATGAACAATGATATAAATTATTCGGAATTAATTTCTGTTCGTATTAACAGAATTACAGAATCGCAAACAATTGCAATGACTGTAAAATCTCGTGAGTTAAAAGCAAAAGGTATTGATATAATAAATTTGAGTTTGGGTGAACTTGATTTTAACACCCCTGAACATATTAAAGAAGCTGGTAAAAAAGCAATTGACGATAATTTCTCGCATTACCCACCAGTAGCAGGATACGATGAGTTACGTGAAGCTATTGTTCAAAAGTTTAAATACGATAATAATTTAATCTTTACTCCTAATCAAATTGTTGTTTCTAATGGTGCAAAACATTCTATAATGAATGTTATTTTAAGTTTAATTAATCCAAACGACGAAGTTATTTTGCCGGTTCCTTATTGGTTAAGCTATATCGAAATGGTAAAACTTGCAGGAGGCAAACCTGTATTAATTAATTCAACAATTGAAAATGATTTTAAGGTTACACCTCAACAAATTGAAAAGGCAATTACTAATAAAACAAAATTATTTCTTTTTAGCTCACCATCAAATCCTACAGGAACAGTTTATAATAAAAATGAGCTTAACCAATTTGCAGAAGTTTTTGCCAAACATAAACATGTAATGATTATGTCCGATGAAATATATGAGCAAATATTATACGAAGGTAAACATGAAAGTATAGGGCAGTTTAACGAAATAAAAAATCAGTTAATCGTTGTTAATGGTGTGTCAAAAGGTTATGCAATGACAGGTTGGCGAATTGGCTATATAGCTGCACCAGAATGGCTTGCAAAGGCATGCACAAAACTTCAAAGCCAGTTTACATCAGGAGCATCAGCTGTTTCACAAAAAGCTGCATTTAAAGCCATATCAGGCGATAAAACAGAAACTTATAAAATGCGGGATATTTTAAAAAAACGTCGTAATTTGATGGTTGAATTATTTAAAGAAATACCTGATTTTAAAACCAATATCCCTAAAGGTGCATTTTATTTCTTTGCAGATGTAAAAAATTATTTTGGAAAAACATTTGAGAATAACATTATTAAAAATGACGTTGACCTTTGTTTATTTTTATTAAATAATGCTCATGTTGCAGTTGTTGGTGGCTCATCTTTTGGCTCACCCGATTATTTAAGATTCTCGTATGCCACACCAGAAAACAATTTAATTGAAGCAGTTAGAAGAATAAAAGATTCTTTAGAAATTCTTGAGTTATAAGCTGTTATTAAATTTATGAAACATTTTTATTTGAATAGCGTATAAGTAAATTATTAAATATTATTTTTAATTTGTATTTTTTTTTATTTTTGTATAAATTTTAGGCAACCAAAATAAATAATTAACTGTCTTATATAAACTATAATTAAACAATTAAAAAATATGAAAAAGTTAAATTTTACAATTGTTACAGTTTTAATTTCATTGTTTTTTTCTTGCCAAAGTATTGCCCAAACTGCTACTGCAACTGTTAGTTATACAGGTTTTATGGCATGTGGCGGTTGTTTATTATGTGGTGGCGATTATTGGTGCATTAATACTAATCCTAGTTATTGTGGAGCAACTGCTGGTTGTTTAACTAAAACATTTTTTGACCCAGTTCCTGCCGGAAAAACAGTAACAAATGTTACTGTAAATTATTATTCAGGAGGTTGTGCTGGAAGTTATATGGCTGGTTCAATAAACGGTTATGCTGTACCAACTGTAAACGACGCGAATACTGGTTGTTGGTGTGATGCTGATCCTTGTGCTGTGGCTGCTGTATCTTCAAATAATTATCCTTGCGGTATGCCCGGCTATGTTTATGGAGGAACAAATTCTTTACAATTATGTACAGGTACAAGTGTTTGTATAAATAGAGTAGAATTAGTTTTTACTTATGTTAATCCCGATGTTATTTTTCCAAGTATAACCCCAAGTGGTCCAACATCTTTTTGTCAGGGGGGAAGTGTAAATTTGAATGCTGGTACCGGCTATTCTGCATATCATTGGTCAACAGGTGCAACTTCTCAAACCATAACTGCAAGTACAACAGGAACATATACAGTATCTGTTACAAGTACAACTGGTTGTACAACTGGTTCGGCTTCTATTAGTGTAAATTCTTATCCAAATCCGGCTGTAAGTATTTCTAAAACAAATATTACTTGTGCAGGTGCAAATAACGGAACGGCTACTGCTAATCCTTCGGGAGGCACTCCTGGTTATTCTTATTCATGGTCAAATGGACAAAATACTCAAACTGCAACTAATTTAGCAGCAATAACTTATTATGTGACTGTTTACGACTCGCATAGTTGTAGTACTACAGGCTCAATTACTATTACTGCTCCTTCCGCTTTGTCTGCATCAATTTCAAGTCAAACAAATGTTTCTTGTTACGGCGGAGCAACTGGTTCTGCAACCGTTTCAGCTTCTGGCGGAACACCCGGTTATACTTATACATGGGCACCAAGCGGTGGCTCTGGCTCAACAGCTACTAACTTATCTGCCGGAACATATACCGTTACAGTTCGTGATGCAAATAACTGTTCAAGTGTTCAAACTGCTACAATTACTCAACCTTCAGCAGCTTTAGCAGGTACTGCATCTGCCACAAACACAAGCTGTAATGGTGGTAGCAATGGAACCGCTACTGCGAGTCCTTCTGGTGGTACGCCTGGTTATACTTATTACTGGTTCCCGAGCGGACAAACTTCAAATCCTGCTACAGGGTTAAGTATTGGAACTTACAGTGTTACAATTACTGATAGTAAAGGTTGTACAATTGTTCGAACTGCAACTGTAAACCAACCTGCAGCTATTGCTTTAACAACGAGTAAAGTTGATGCAACTTGTGGTAATTCTAATGGTTCTGCAACTGTTTCGGCTTCCGGTGGTACACCCGGTTATACTTATGCATGGTCAAATGGAGGAAGCACAAGTACAATTATAAATATTGCTGCTGGTTCTTATACTGTAACAGTTCGCGATGTAAATAACTGCTCAAGCATTGCAACAGTTTCTGTAAATAATACTGGTGCTCCTTCAGTTTCAGTAACATCTTCTACAAATATAAATTGTTTTGGCGGTTCTAATGGTAGTGCTACAATTTCTGCTTCTGGTGGAACGCCTGGCTATACTTATTTGTGGTCAAATGGTAATAATGGTACAAGTATTTCAAATGTAACTGCAAATACATATAGCGTTACTGTTACCGATGCTATGGGCTGCCAGGCAAACACATCTGTTATTATTTCACAACCCCCTATATTATCTGCAACAATTACAGGAACTACTACCCCATCGTGCTTCGGAGGTAATAATGGAACTGCAACAGTATCCACTACAGGTGGTTCGCCAGGTTATACTTATTACTGGACTAATGGTGCTAATACTCCCACAGCTTCGGGCTTAACTGCAGGTTCTTATTCAGTAACAGTTACTGATACTCATAATTGTACAACAACTGCGTCAACAGTAATAAGTCAACCATCTGCTTTATCTGCTGTTATAACAGCATCTACAAATGTTAGTTGTAATAGCGGAAGCGACGGTTCAATTACGGTTTCTGCTTCAGGTGGTACTGTAAATTATACTTATTTATGGACTGGTGGTGGCTCTACTCCTACTATAACAAACATTCCATCAGGAACATACTATGTTACTGTTACAGATGCAAATGGTTGTACTGCTGTAACAAATACAACAATAATTCAACCATCTGCAATTTTGTTAACAATTCCTTCGATTACAAATGTATATTGTTTTGGTGCTTCTACCGGTCAGGCAACTGCACAAGTTTCAGGTGGAACTTCACCTTATACATACTTATGGTCCAATGGAATTTTAACTCCTACAAATTCAGGATTATCAGCCGGAACATATACAATTACTGTTACAGATAATCACGGATGTACTTCAACAAATTCTGCAACTATTACACAAATTGATGCTATAAATCCAACAATGACTGTTAATCAGAATGTTAGTTGCAATGGTGGAAGTAATGGTTCCGCAACTGTTTCTGCAATCGGAGGAACTTCACCTTATCAATATACTTGGTCAACCGGTGGTTCTCAACCTACTGCATCTGGTTTAAATGCAGGAACTCACTATGTTACAATAACAGATGTTAATGGTTGTACTTCTGTAGCTTCTGTTGACATTACAGAACCACAATTGTTATCTACTAGTTTTGTTGTTGACTCTGTACTTTGTAATGGTGGTACAACAGGTAATGTAAATCTTATTACAAACGGTGGTACTTTCCCATTTATATATATTTGGACCAACAACAGTACTTTTGAAGATTTAACTAATGTTGGTGCAGGCAGTTATTCTGTTACTGTTACCGATAATAATTCCTGTACTACAATTCAATCTGTAACTGTTTATGAACCAACACCTATTGCTTCAACATTTACCTCGAGTCCTGCAAACTGTGGCATGAGCGATGGCAGTATTTCAATTAGTGTAAGTGGTGGTTCACCTTCTTACTCTTATTTGTGGGATTCAGCAGCAGGAAATAATACTACAACATCAGTTAACACATTACCTTCTGGCACTTACTTTGTAACTGTTACCGATTCAAATAGTTGCACATCAGTTTTCTCCGGAGATATATCAAATACTAATGCAGCAACAATTGCTTTTGATGTTGTAAATAATAACCTTTGCAATAGCGATTCTACTGGTTTTGCACATGCTTATATAACAACAGGTGGAACTGCACCTTTTAGCTTTGTTTGGTCAAATGGAAGTGTAACTGATTCAATTTATAATGTTGCTGCTGGTGCATATAATGTTACGGTAACTGATGCAAACGGATGTGAATCAATTCAGTCTGTTACACTAACCGAACCAGATAATATGCAAATATCAATGACATCAAATACTCAAATATCATGTTATGGTGGAAATGATGGAAGTTTAACAATTCAGGTTTTAGGTGGAACATCACCTTATTTATATTTGTGGCAAGATTCGTTAGGAAATTCATTAGGAAATTCCAATACTCTTAATAATTTATCAATGGGAGCATTATTTTTAACTGTTACTGATGTTAATAACTGTGTTAGCACATTTAATGGGTTTTTTACACAACCTACTCAACTTGTCTTAAATGCTGTTGAATCAATTTCTGCAAGTTGTTATAATAGTACAAACGGTGAAGCAATTGCCAATCCTAATGGTGGAACTCCTCCTTATAGTTATACTTGGTTTCCTAGCGGACAAATAACTCAAACTGCAACTGGACTTAGCGCTGGAACATATAGTGTTACAGTTACCGATTTCCAAGGATGTTCTACTGTTGATACAGTTCACATTAATGCTCCTACTCAATTGCAAATTATTGGAAATGTTACTAGCGCAAATTGCAATGCAAGTAATGGTTCTGTTAGTATAAATATTAATGGTGGAACACAACCTTATGCAATTAATTGGTCAACAAGTTCAACAAATGACACAATTATAAATTTAGCATCAGGTACATATACAGTTACGGTTACAGATGCAAATTTCTGTAGTTCAGTTTATTCTGCCGTAGTAAATAACCTTGTTGCCGGTACAATTCAGGTAACTCAATTAACAAATGTATTATGTTATGGTGATTCTAATGGCTCTATTACAGTATTTATGCAAGGTGGAACTGCTCCTTTCACTTATGTTTGGAGTAGCGGTCAAATTACAGGAACGGTAAATAATTTATCTTCAGGTAATTATAGTGTTACAATCTACGACAATAATAATTGTTGGGATGATACAACTATTACTATTATCGGACCTTCATCTGCTTTGTCATCAAGCATAACTTCACAAAATATCTCCTGTGTTGGTTCAAATGATGGTATGGCGGTTGTAAATGCTTCGTATGGAACAAGTCCATATTCATATTTGTGGACTGGTGGACAAGTTACATCAACAATTTCAAATTTAACTGCAGGAAATTACACAGTTACCGTTACCGATGCGAATAATTGTACTGCAACAAATCAAACAACTGTAAACCAGCCAACTGCAATTCAATTCTCGTTATCGTCAACAAATCCAATTTGCGGAAACGGTTCTGATGGTACTGCTGAAATAACAAATGTAAATGGTGGTAATCCTCCTTATACTTATTTATGGGATGGAGGTCAGACTAACTCAATTGCGACAGGTTTATCATCAGGAAGTTATGTAGTTACAATTACCGACTCACTTTATTGTGATACTACTGCAATTGCAACTTTATATAATCCTCCTTCAATGAATATTTCCGATACTGCAGGAATAGATGCAACTAATATGGGTTATATAAATATTACAGTTTTAAGTGGTGGAATTTCCCCTTTTACTTATCATTGGCTTAATGATAGCATAACTACTTCAAGCACATTTGTTGTTACTAATTTGCCAGCTGGTGAATATGTAATTACTATTACAGATGCAAATACCTGCCAGATTACTGACACATTTACAATTGACATACAATTAAAAATTCCATCGGTTATTACTCCTAACAAAGATGGTACAAATGATGATTTCGAAATATTGGGCATAGCCGGCTATAATGATGTTTCGATAGAAATATATAACCGCTGGGGTGACATTTTATATGTATTTAAAGGAACCGGAATGGAATACACCGATGCAACCCGACGCTGGAACGGTATATATAAAGGTAAAGATTTGCCAATGGGTTCTTATGTCTATATTATTAAACTTGGACCCGAAAAAGACCCGATTACAGGTGTTGTATCTATAATAAGGTAAATAATACGAATTAAGGGTTAAAATCTAAAAGTCCCGTAGGGACAATATATTGGTAGAAATAAAAAACACATACCAACATAAATGGCGTAGGTATGATATATTTGAAATATTTCGTTCCTACGGAACTATTGATTTATATATGATTATCTTTTCTACCAATATGCCGTTCCTAACGGAACGAAAAAAATTCAACCCTTGATTCGCATAAATAACAAAAAATATTAAAAGCTCCTTTGGAGCTTTTTTTATTAATTTGAATTAATAACTGAAAATATTATTAATAATATTTGAAATTGTATTTGCTGAATTAAAATATTTTGTACATTTGCACCTTAATTAATAAAAGATATATGATTATTATTCCAGTAAAAGAAGGCGAACACATTGACAGGGCTTTAAAAAAATTCAAACGCAAATTTGAAAAAACAGGTATTATGAAAGAACTTCGTGCACGAAAAGCTTTTCAAAAACCGTCTATTCGTCGTAGAAAAGAAGTTTTAAATGCTATTTACGTTCAGAAACTTCATCAAACAGAAGAAAAATAAAATTTATTTCGGAGATTTATTATTTTTACGAAACTATTAATTTTATTTTTCGTTTAAATAAGTATATAAACTCCTTCGTTATAAATGGATTTAATCACTCACTTTGTTGGTTACATAAAAAATGAAAAACGGTATTCATCAAATACTGTTTTGGCTTATTTTAATGATATTAGTCAATTTTCGGAGTTTTTAATTAAAAATTTTGCTCGCATAGAATTAAAAAACGCAAGCTTCCGACACGTAAGAAGCTGGATAGTTAGTTTAATGGAAAACTCAATAGAAGCCCGCTCGGTAAACCGTAAGCTTTCATCGTTAAATACATTTTATAAATTTTTAATTCGTGAAAAAATTGTAAAGTTTAATCCTACCGAAAAGATAATTCCTCCCAAAAACAAAAAAAGATTACCAATATTTATTGAAGAAAAACAAATGTTAAATTTAACAACAAATATTGACTTTGGTAATGGTTTTATTGGATTGCGAAATAAATTAGTAATAACTTTGCTTTATGGTACTGGAATTAGATTATCTGAATTAATTTCATTAAAAATTGAAGATATCGATTTTTACGAAAACTCTATTAAAGTATTAGGAAAAAGAAATAAAGAAAGAATAATTCCATTCGGTAATCAATTAAAAATTGAATTAAAACAATATATTATTGAAAGAGCAAAAGTAAATTCAAAAACTAATAATGTGTTTGTTACCGAAAAAGGACTTTCTTTTTATCCAAAACTTGTGTATAGAATTGTAACCCATTATATCGGCATGGTTGCTACAGTCGAAAAAAAGAGTCCACACGTTTTAAGACACACTTTTGCTACACACCTGTTAAATAATGGAGCCGATTTGAATGCAATAAAAGAACTGCTTGGTCATGCAAATTTAGCTGCTACTCAGGTATATACACATAATTCGTTTGAAAAACTTAGAAATATTTATAAAAAAACACATCCAAGAGCATAAACAATTATAAAATAAAAAAATCAAAAAAACTATAATCAAACAATAGTAACTCATTGTAAAAAACTGAATGACAATAAATAATAAACAATTTTAATTAAAAAGGAGGAAAATTATGAAAGTAAAAATTCAAACTTTACATTTTAATGCTGACAAAAATTTAGAATCATTTATTCACGAAAGAATGGATAAACTAATTACACGTCATCAAAACATTGTTTTAGCAGAAGTAACACTCAGGCTTGATAAAGCACAGACAAATGAAAATAAAATAGCCGAAATAAAACTCGAAGTGCCTGGAAATAACTTGTTTGCAAAAAAACAATCAAAAACTTTTGAAGAAGCTGCCGATACAGCAGTAGAAGCTTTACAACGTCAATTAAAAAAATATAAAGACAAAAGAAGCAGTAAGTAATCTTGTAACTGTCTTATAATTAAAATGCTGACGAAAAATATTTTTCGTCAGCATTTTTTATTTTCATATTTACTACAAAAACTATACAAAAAAATAAAAAAAATTTTGTGTATTAAAAAATTGTTAGTACATTTGCGGTCTGATTTTTTAAAAAAAAGAAAAAAACGTTCTTTGAGTTGCCGATGTAGCTCAGTTGGCCAGAGCAGCTGATTTGTAATCAGCGGGTCGGGGGTTCGAATCCCTCCATCGGCTCTGTACATCGTGGTTTACTGGAGAGATACCAAAGTGGCCAACTGGGGCAGACTGTAAATCTGCTGACGTACGTCTTCGTAGGTTCGAATCCTGCTCTCTCCACTAACCAGCGGGAATAGCTCAGTTGGTAGAGCATCAGCCTTCCACGCTGAGGGTCGCGAGTCCGAGTCTCGTTTCCCGCTCTGGTTTGCCGATGTAGCTCAGTGGTAGAGCACTTCCTTGGTAAGGAAGGGGTCATGGGTTCAACTCCCATCATTGGCTCTATATAGTTTAAAAATCGTTTAATTAAA
The DNA here is from genome assembly GCA_001769035.1 of Bacteroidetes bacterium GWA2_32_17. Taxonomy (GTDB): domain Bacteria; phylum Bacteroidota; class Bacteroidia; order Bacteroidales; family GWA2-32-17; genus GWA2-32-17. The sequence goes on along the minus strand of MENF01000150.1, from coordinate 84,763 downwards.
AATAGTATATTCAACAAAAATTTCAATTTATGGCAAAAGAAAAATTTGATAGAAGTAAAGCCCACGTTAATGTTGGTACAATTGGTCATATCGATCATGGAAAAACTACATTAACTGCTGCAATTACAAAAGTTCTTCACGAAAAAGGACTTTCTGAGTTTCGTTCATTCGAATCAATTGATAATGCTCCCGAAGAAAAAGCAAGAGGTATAACAATTAATACCGCCCATATCGAGTATCAAACCGCTACGCGTCATTATGCACATATTGATTGTCCTGGACATGCCGACTATATTAAAAATATGGTTACAGGTGCAGCCCAAATGGATGGTGCAATATTAGTAGTTGCTGCTACCGATGGTCCTATGCCACAAACAAGAGAACACGTGCTTTTAGCTCGTCAGGTTAATGTTCCCAAAATATTAGTTTTTATTAGTAAAGTTGATTTGGTTGAAGATGAAGAAATGCTTGACCTTGTTGAAATGGAAGTACGCGAATTATTGAATTTTTATAAATATGATGGCGATAAATGTCCTGTTATTCGTGGCTCTGCACTTGGAGGCTTAAATGGTGATCCAAAATGGGTTGGTAAAATAATGGAGTTAATGGATGCAGTTGACGCTTATATCCCAATTCCTCCACGTGAAAACGAAAAACCATTCTTACTACCTGTTGAAGATGTATTCTCAATTACTGGTCGTGGTACAGTTGCAACTGGTAGAGTAGAAACTGGCGTTGTTAATACCGGCGACGAAATGGAAATAGTTGGAATTACATTAGAGAAAAGAAAAACTGTAGTTACCGGTGTTGAAATGTTCCGCAAAATTCTTGATAGAGGTGAATCTGGTGATAATGTTGGTCTATTATTACGCGGAGTTGATAAAAACGAAATAAAAAGAGGAATGGTTATATCTAAACCAGGTTCTATTACTCCTCATACTAAATTTAAAGCAGAAGTTTATATTCTTAAAAAAGAAGAAGGTGGTCGTCATACCCCATTCCATAATCATTATCGCCCACAATTTTATATCCGTACTATGGATATAACAGGTGAAGTTATTCTTCCAGAAGGTGTTGAGATGATTATGCCTGGTGATAACATCACCATTCAAGTTGATTTAATTTATCCAGTTGCAATTAATAAAGGTTTGCGTTTTGCTATCCGTGAAGGTGGTAGAACAGTAGGCGCTGGTCAGGTAATTGATATTGTTGAATAATATTTGGTTTGAGGTTTGAGGTTCAAACCTGAAACCCAAAACACGGGTGTAGCTCAATTGGTAGAGTGGTAGTCTCCAAAACTATAGGCTGGGAGTTCGAGTCTCTCCACCCGTGCAATTGTATTAAAATGAATAAAATAAAGTTATATTTGCAAGATACTTATTTGGAGCTTACCCAAAAGGTTACATGGCCTACCTGGAAAGACCTTCAATCAAGTGCAATAGTTGTAATGATTGCTTCCTTTATTATAGCACTCATCGTTTCATTAATGGACTTCGGTTTCAGTAACATAATGAAGTTAATTTATAGTATGTTCTAATAATATTAAGTTATAGAGAAAAGCATGGCAGAAATTGAGAGACATTGGTACGTAGTTAAAGCTATTAGCGGCAAAGAAAAGAAAATTAAGGAATACATTGAAGCTGAAGTAAACCGCCTTAATTTTCAGGAATTTGTTTCCCAAATTCTTGTGCCAACCGAAAAAGTTTACCAAATAAGAAATGGAAAAAAAATTAGTAAAGAACGTAGTTTTTTCCCAGGATATATTTTAATTGAAGCTTCATTAACAGAAGAAATCGCAATTAGAATAAAAAATGTTACAGGTGTGTTAGGATTTCTTAGAACTAAAGAAGGTAATCCTATCCCTTTAAAATTATCAGAGGTTAATAGGATACTTGGTAAAGTTGATGAATTAGCTGAAAGCGATGAGGAAATTAACAGCCCTTTTTTAGTTACAGAAGCCGTTAAAGTAATTGACGGACCTTTTAATGGATTTACTGGAATTATTGAAGAAGTTAACGAAGAAAAAAAGAAACTTAAAGTAATGGTTAAAATTTTCGGAAGAAAAACCCCACTTGAACTAAGTTTTATGCAAGTTGAAAAAGAGTAAAAAACAGTAAGCAGTAAGCAGTGGGTAGTAGGTAGTCGGCAGTGAACAATGAACATAGAACAATAAAAACAGAAATAAGTAATAGATTGAGAGGACAAGATTGGGAAAACAAGATTGAATAGATTGGGAAGACAAGATTGATAGGATTGATTATATTTGAGGTTGAGGTTGAGGTTGAAGTTGAGGTTGAGGAAGCAAGATTGAGTAAGATTGATAAAACAAGATTTAAAAGATTGAGAAGAAGATTTAAAAGATTGTTAAATTGCTAAATTGTTCTATTGTTGCTATTGCATAACAATGAAGCAATGAAACAATGAACTTTTTTGAACAATGAACAGTGAACATTTTTGAACGATAAATAATAAATAAAATATGGCAAAACAAGTAGAAACTTATATTAAGTTGCAAATTAAAGGTGGTGCTGCAAATCCATCTCCTCCTGTTGGACCAGCATTAGGTTCAAAGGGAGTAAATATTATGGAGTTTTGCAAGCAATTTAATGCCAAAACTAAAGACAGAGCTGGTAAAGTATTACCAGTGCTAATCACTGTATATGTTGATAAATCATTCGACTTTATAGTTAAAACTCCTCCTGCATCTGTTCAAATTCTTGAAGCAGCTAAACTTCAGTCGGGTTCTGCAGAATCTAACAGAAATAAAGTTGGTTCAATTACCTGGGAGCAGGTTAAAACTATTGCTCAGGATAAAATGCCAGATTTAAATTGCTTTACTTTAGATTCTGCCTTGTCTATGGTAGCTGGTACAGCAAGAAGTTTAGGTGTTACTATCCAAGGCAAATCACCTTTACAAAAATAAAAAAAGCAATGGAAAAAATTTCAAAAAATCGTAAAGTTGCCCTTTCAAAGTTTGATTCAAATGCTGCATATTCTATTGATGATGCTGCCAAGCTTGTAAAAACAATGACTTTTACCAAATTCGATGCTTCAATTGATTTAGATATCAGACTTGGTGTTGACCCACGAAAAGCAAATCAAATGGTTCGTGGTATTGTTACACTGCCTCATGGAACTGGTAAAAAAACAAGAGTATTAGCTCTTTGTTCTCCGGATAAAGTGAGCGAAGCTACCGAAGCTGGTGCTGATTATGCTGGTCTTGAAGAATATATCGAAAAGATTAAGGGTGGTTGGACAGATATTGATGTCATTATTACAATGCCTTCGGTAATGGCTAAAATAGGTGCTCTTGGTAAAATCCTTGGTCCACGCGGATTAATGCCAAACCCCAAAAGTGGTACTGTTACAATGGAAATTGGTAAAGCAGTTAAGGAAGTTAAAATGGGTAAAATCGACTTTAAAGTTGATAAATATGGCATTATTCACTCTACTATTGGTAAAGTATCGTTTAACGAAGAACAAATAATTGACAATGCTAAAGAATTTATTCATGCAATTGTTAAATTAAAACCGTCTTCGGCTAAAGGTACTTATATGAGAAGTATTTATCTTTCGAGTACCATGAGCCCTGGTATTCAAATTGATTCAAAATCAGTTGATTAATCTAAAAGTGAAATAAATAGAAATAAGTAATAGATTGATAGGACAAGATTGGGAAAACAAGATTGATAGGATTGATTATATTTGAGGTTAAGGTTGAGGAAGCAAGATTGAGTAAGATTGAGAAGAAAGATTTAAAAGATTGTTAAATTGTTCTATTGTTGCTATTGCATAACAATGAAACAATGAAGCAATGAAACAATGAACTTTTTTGAACAGTGAACAATGTATATAAAACGATAAACAATAAATTTCGAAATTAATATGTTAAAAGAAGATAAAATTAAAATAATAGATGAATTGACTATACATTTACAAAATTTCAGTCATTTCTATCTTACAGATATTTCCGATTTAAATGCTTCAGATACAAGTAATTTACGAAGAAAATGTTTTGACAAAAATATCGAATTAGTTGTTGTTAAAAACACTTTACTTCGTAAAGCAATGGAGAAATTTGAAGGGAAATATAACGAGTTGTATAATGTATTAGAAGGTGGAACCTCCATTATGTTTGCGAACTCGGCAAATGAACCCGCAAAACTGATTAAAGAATTTCGTAAAAAAAATAAAAAACCTTTGTTAAAAGGTGCTTATGTTGAAGAATCAGTTTATATTGGCGATAATCAGGTTGATACACTTGTTGTAATTAAGAGTAAAGAAGAACTTATTGGAGACATTATTGCTTTATTACAGTCGCCAATTAAAAATGTTATTTCTTCGCTCGAATCGGGCAAGCGTATATTGTCTGGTGTCGTAAAAACAATTCAGGAAAAAAATAGTAATCAGTAAAAAGTAAAACAATGAACATAGAACTTTTTTAAACAATAAATAATCAATAAATAATTTAATTTAGTTTTTAATCTCTAATAACAATAAAATGGCAGAATTAAAAGTTTTCGCAGAAAAGTTAGTAAACCTTACAGTTAAGGAAGTTAACGAATTGGCACAAATTTTAAAAGACGAATATGGTATCGAACCAGCAGCAGCAGCTGTTGCTGTAACAGCAGCACCAAGTGCCGAAAGTGCTCCAGTTGAAAAAAACACTTTTGATGTAATTTTAAAATCACCTGGAGGTGCTAAATTACAAATAGTAAAATTGGTAAAAGATTTAACAGGTCTTGGGCTTAAAGAAGCAAAAGATTTAGTTGATGCTGCACCAAAAGCAATAAAAGAAGGCTTATCTAAAGAAGAAGCCGAAACATTAAAAGCTCAATTAACAGAAGCCGGCGCAGAAGTTGAACTTAAATAAAAACGAAGTTCAATCAAAATTTACAGGTTTGAAGCATTAAGAGGTTTAAGGTTTTTAGTTTATGGTTTGAAGAACCTGAAACCCGAAACCTGAAACCTTATTAAAGTTTTAAGCCTTTTTGTCATTATTATTATTGAATTTCAATTAATTTAGTTTTAAATGTCTGTTAAAAATAACAATAGAATTAACTTTACTTCAACAAAAAATCAGTTTGAATATCCTGATTTTCTTGAAATTCAGGTAAAGTCGTTTGAGGAATTTTTTCAGTTAAATTCCACACCAGAAAAAAGAAAAATGGAAGGCTTACATAAAGTTTTCCAGGATAATTTTCCAATTTCAGATACACGAAACAATTTTGTTCTCGAATTTATTGATTATTTTGTTGACCCACCAAGATATTCTTTAGATGAATGTATCGAAAGAGGATTATCATATAGCGTAGCACTTAAAGCTAAGTTAAAATTGTACTGTACCGACCCCGACCACGAGGATTTTGATACCGTTATTCAGGATGTGTATTTGGGTACTGTACCTTATATGACGCCAAGAGGCACATTTATTATTAATGGTGCAGAACGCGTCATTGTATCTCAATTGCATAGGTCGCCCGGAGTTTTCTTCGGACAAAGCGTTCATACAAACGGAACAAAATTATATTCTGCCAGAATTATTCCTTTTAGAGGTTCATGGATTGAATTTGCTACCGATATTAATAATGTTATGTACGCATATATTGACAGAAAGAAAAAATTGCCTGTTACAACTTTATTGCGTGCAATTGGATACGAAAGTGATAAAGATATTTTAGAGATTTTTAATTTAGCAGAAGAAGTTAAAGTTTCAAAACTTGCTTTAAAAAAACTAATTGGCCGAAAATTAGCCGCCCGTGTATTAAAAACTTGGGTCGAAGATTTTGTTGATGAAGATACCGGCGAAGTTGTTTCAATCGAAAGAAATGAAATTATTATTGACCGTGAAACAATAATTGAAAAAGACCACATTGATTTAATTATTGACTCCGGTTCTAAAACAATACTGTTGCATAAAGAAGATCAAAATTTAGCTGACTTTGCAATTATTTATAACACTCTACAGAAAGACCCTTGTAACTCTGAGAAGGAAGCAGTATTGTATATTTACCGACAGTTAAGAAACGCTGAACCACCCGACGAAGAAACCGCTCGTGATGTAATAAATAAGCTATTCTTTTCGGTAAAAAGATACGATTTGGGTGAAGTAGGACGTTATCGTATAAACAAAAAACTTGGACTTAATGTTCCAATTGATGTTAAAATACTTACAAAAGCTGATATAATTTCAATTATTCAATATTTGATTGAGTTAATTAATTCAAAAGCCGATGTTGATGATATTGACCATTTAAGTAACCGTAGAGTACGAACCGTAGGCGAACAGCTTTCGGCACAATTTGGAGTTGGATTAGCACGTATGGCTCGTACAATTCGTGAAAAAATGAATGTTCGCGATAATGAAGTATTTACTCCTATTGATTTGATAAATGCAAAAAGTTTATCCTCGGTAATTAATACTTTCTTTGGAACAAATGCTCTTTCGCAATTTATGGACCAAACAAATCCATTAGCCGAAATGACTCACAAACGTCGTTTATCGGCTTTAGGACCAGGTGGTTTAACACGTGAACGTGCAGGTTTCGAAGTTCGTGACGTTCACTATACTCATTACGGCCGGCTTTGCCCAATTGAAACTCCTGAAGGTCCTAATATCGGACTTATTTCTTCTCTTTGTGTGTATGCAAAAATCAATAATTTAGGTTTTATCGAAACTCCATATAGAAATGTTGAAAGCGGCAAAGTAGATATGAACGATAATGATACAATTTACTTAAGCGCCGAAGAAGAAGAAGAAAAAATAATTGCTCAGGCAAATGCTAAAATAGATGAAAATGGTAACTTTATTAACGCTAAAGTTAAAGCACGTTTCCGTGGAGATTTTCCGGTAATAGAAAACGAAAAGATTCAGTTAATGGATGTTGCTCCAAATCAAATTGCATCAATTGCAGCAAGTTTAATTCCTTTCCTCGAACACGACGATGCAAACAGAGCACTTATGGGCTCAAACATGATGCGTCAATCTGTTCCATTACTTCAACCAGAAGCTCCAATTGTTGGTACAGGTCTCGAAGAAAAAGTAGCCATTGATTCAAGGGCAATGTTAGTAGCCATAGCTGACGGTGTTGTTGAATATATTGATGGCAGAGAAATTATTGTCAGGTACAAAAGAACTGACGAAGAACGTTTTGTTAGCTTTAACGATGATGTTGTAAAATACAATATTTTAAAATTTAGAAAAACAAATCAAAGTACTACAATAATTTTGCGTCCTATTGTTAAAAAAGGACAAAAAGTTTTTAAAGGACAAGTATTAACCGAAGGATATGCAACAAAAGGTGGTGAACTTGCACTTGGCCGAAATTTAAAAGTCGCATTCATGCCTTGGAAAGGGTATAACTTTGAAGATGCCATTGTAATTAACGAAAAACTTGTTAGAGAAGATGCTTTTACTTCAATTCATATTGATGAATTTGTTTTAGAAGTTCGTGATACAAAACGTGGAGTAGAAGAATTAACTTCTGATATTCCAAATGTTAGCGAAGAGGCAACAAAAAATCTTGATGAAAACGGATTAATTCGTGTAGGGGCTTATGTTCAACCTGGCGATATTTTAATAGGAAAAATTACTCCAAAAGGTGAATCCGACCCATCGCCCGAAGAAAAACTTTTACGTGCAATTTTTGGCGATAAAGCCGGAGATGTAAAAGATGCATCATTAAAAGTACCACCTTCAATGCACGGTGTTATTGTTTATAAAAAACTTTTTTCCCGTCAGGTTAAAGAACGAAAAGTTAAAATCACTGAAAAAACATTACTCGATAAAATTGATGATGAAGCAAATAAAAAAAATATCGAATTAAAGCAACATATAATCGAAAAATTATTTACTATTACAAATGGTAAAACATCGCAGGGTGTTAAAGATTACTATAGTGCCAGTTTAATTGCCAAAGGCGAAAAATTTACTTTAAAATTACTTCAAACAATTGATTTTATCAATGTTAATCCAAACAGATGGACTACAGATAAAGCAAAGAATGAAATAATAAGAGAATTACTTAATAATTACACCATTAAATTCAAAGAAATTGAAGCTGATGTAAAACGTAAAAAATTCAATCTTACTATAGGCGACGAGTTGCCTGCAGGCATTGTAAAACTTGCAAAAGTTTATGTTGCTCAAAAAAGAACAGTTCGTGTAGGCGATAAAATGGCAGGGCGACACGGCAACAAAGGTATTGTTTCAAAAATTGTTCGTCAGGAAGATATGCCTTTTCTCGAAGATGGTACCCCTGTTGATATTGTTTTAAATCCTCTTGGCGTTCCTTCTCGTATGAACCTCGGACAAATTTACGAAACAGTTCTCGGTTGGGCAGGAAAAGAGTTAGGTGTTACATTTGCAACTCCGATTTTTGACGGTGCCTCGCTCGACCAAATTAATGAATATACCGATAAAGCCGGTTTACCAAAATATGGTAGAGTTTATTTGTACGATGGGGGAAGTGGCGAAAAATTCGACCAACCTGCTACCGTTGGCGTTATTTATATGATTAAATTAAGCCACATGGTTGACGACAAAATGCATGCTCGTTCAATCGGACCATATTCACTTATTACACAGCAACCTCTTGGTGGTAAGGCACAATTTGGAGGTCAGCGTTTTGGCGAAATGGAAGTTTGGGCACTCGAAGCATTTGGTGCTGCTAATATTTTACAGGAAATATTAACTATAAAATCCGACGATGTTGTAGGACGTGCTAAAGCTTACGAGGCAATTGTTAAAGGTGAACCAATGCCTATACCAGGAATTCCAGAATCGCTTAATGTGCTTATCCATGAGTTGCGTGGACTTGGTTTAAGTATTAATTTAGAGTAAGACTGACTATTAAGAATTGAATATTTAATAGAACCTGTATGTGATATCTATCTTTTTGTGGTTCGTGGTTAAACCAAACAATTTAAAAACGAGTTTACCCCGTAGCGAAACATACTAGGAAATAACGCAGAAGTCGGACATTATGGACAAACACTAAATAGTGCTTGTTTAAAATATCGTAATAATAGTATAAAGCTCCAAATTCTAAATCCCAAATTCCAAGTTTGTGGCTTGGGATTTGAGACTTGGGTCTTGAGGTTTTGGGCTTTCATTTTTGAAAATCTTTGACTTTATGGACAAACACTAATTTTTTATTAAAGCTTTTCTTTTTAATCGAAATACGGGTAAGTTTTATCAAAATAATTTATTATTACAATAAAATGATATTCGCCTTTGCCACCAAAAAATGTAAATTCAACTTTAACTTTCATTCCTTTGTAATTATTCCAGCGGGCTTCAATAACATTATAACCCCAATGATGTTTTACAATAGGGTCAATAAAAGTTGTATCGCCGATTATTGTAGTATCGGGCTTCCCAAAAGTTTTGGTGTAGTCATTAATTAACTTTTTAGTAACCTTCAGACACTTATCAAAATTTGGTTTCTTAATTTCATTAATATATTTATCAAAATGAATCCAGTTAAGCATATCGTTTTCAAAACGGTATCCCCATTCGCCTGGTAAGCCATAAATAGTATCATTAAACGAAAGTGTTGTAGTTTTCTCGTAATTAGAAGATTGTGTATTTGGGTAAAGTGCTCGTACTTCTTCCATGTTCATTCCAATTTTGGCTTTTGATTGCGAAAACGAGTTTATTGAGATTAGAAGAAAGAGAATAGAAAAAACTTTAACCCATTTCATTTTTTACAATTTTAAATCAAATGTAAATAAAAAAAGGAAAAATAAAACATCAATCTTCCTTTTTTTATCTTCAATACATATTTTATTTTTTAGGAAAATAAATGTTTGGCGATGCGTCGCCTTCTTTTTGAATAACCAATTTTTCGGCAGTTAATTCAACAATATTATAAGTTACTGGTTCTTTTTCTTTACCAAGTTGCGAATCCCATTCTCTCATAATTATTGCAGTTTCGCTTTCGTTAAAATTCCAAAAACCAAGAACTGATGACGATAAAAATCCTTCGCCAATAGTTCTTGAATATGATAATTTTGAAGGGTCTTTTTTGTCAATTCCAAAAACAACTGTTTCAGCAATAAAATCAGCCATTGCTTTTACATCGCCTTTTAATTCAAGGTTTGCTGTAATGCTTGTTGTGTCTTTTATTACATCTGTTGTCCCTTTTAATGTTGCATTTGGGTCGAGTTTCCACGAAATTGAAGTTAAAAGTTTCCCTTTTTCGGTTAGCTCGGCTTTGGCATCTTTTGAATTTTTGCCACCACCACACGAAACTGCAACAATAAATAAAGCTACAAAGCTTAATAATGTTAATGATTTTGATAAGTTTTTCATGTTTTTTTATTTTAAATTAATAATTTCCAAAAATAGAAAAGAAACAGATAGGTACAAAATTAAATATATTTTTCTTTTGATTAAATGCAACCTTTTACTGAAATTTGTATTCTTTATTAAAACAATAAACTTTGAAAAAGACTTTACCATTTATCATTTTTTTTATTTTCATAAACCTATATGAAATAAAAGCCCAAAATTGGCTTCTTGTAGATACCGGAAAGACATATCATTACAGTTGCGATACAACTAATACTATTTTTAGTTTATGGGCAGATTCAATAAAAATCAATGGAACAGATACAACTTATTATACGAATAGGGTAATTCTTCCATGCGACACTTGCCATTTGCAATATTATCCCGGTTTAAATGCAACAATGTTTTTACTAAAAAATCAACCCTTGTTTTTAAAACGAAATATTACTATTATAAATAATGGTAATATTATTTTAACAAGTCCTGATACGTTAATTTTAAACAGAACAGCACAGGTTGGCAACTCATGGGTTTTTGATACTTCAGCAAGTATTCTTGCTTCGGTTTATTTTAAAGGATTAGGTTCTGTATTAGGAGTTTCTGATTCACTTATGGGAATTTTACTAAATTCAACCGACACAATAATTCTTTCTAAAAATCATGGAGTTATAAAATGGCCTTGTGATACAGGAAGTTATTTTAGATTAATAGGAGTTGAAGGTATAGATACCATTGGCTATCATGTTCCAGATAGTTTGGAGATTTATGACTTTCATGAAGAAGATAGTTTTTATTATGAAGACAGGCAATTGTGGCCTGACAGAAATTATTATAATTCGATTTGCTTAAAAGTTGACAGTACATTTTATTATGGAAACATAAAAAAATATCAATACCAATATTATCAATATGGACATTTAGATGATTATGGGTGGAATATTCATACATGGTGGAGCAATGGTGGAACTGATAGTTGCATAGTATTAATTAATAATTGTGCAGGTATAAATAATGATTTTTCACTTGTCAGATTTCCGATTGAATATTGCAGGTCGTATCAGGATAAAAGGATAAGTTCTGATTATTATTCTATATTCAATTTGTACCTAGTAAATAATAAAACAGTTTTTGAGCAATTACCTCTTAAGTATTATTCTTTGGTAAGTTATTACGGTTACCCATCTAACTATACTGATATTCTTGTTAATACCGATACATTGGAGGTACATCATATACTTATTAAAGAAAAGCAAGGGCTAATTGAGAATGTTGAAGGCTTTTGGGAAGGTGGTTGGGGTAGAATTGTTACAGTTCAGGTTTTAAATGGAGATACATTAACTACTCCAAATTCGCTTTGTACTTATTTAAATATTAAAAAAACAAATGAATTATCAGATATCAATATTTTTCCTAATCCTACGAACGATATAATATATATTTCTGGTTTAACTGATGGGACAATTGAAATTTACAATATGTTGGGACAAAAAGTTTATCAAAATAAAATACTTGAAGCTGAATCAAATGAGCAAGTTAGTATAAACGTTAACGGAAAACTAAATTCTGGGATATTAATAATGAAAGTCGCTTCAAAAGAAAAAAGTAGTTCTTTTAAATTGTTTATTAAATAGTAATTTTACTTCGATTTAATTATTAGACATCTTTCCAAATAAATTGTTGCAAAATTAATATGTATATTGCCACGACCTTTAGGTCGTGGAATATTAAAATAAATAACATGGCTTTAGCCAAAACAATATTATGCCATACATCAAAGAAAATATTTATGCAGGAATATAATAAGATTTTAAATTACACAGATTTAGTAAAAATATTTTGGCTAAAGCCGCTTCTCCTCTTCACAATTCAACCCACGACCTGAAGGTCGTGGCAATAAATGGTCATGGCATCCGATAGCTATCGGATTAAAAATTTAATTGGAAAGATGTCTATTATACGTCCCAAAATACCTTGCTTCCGGGTGTGCAAAATAAAATCCAGAAACAGTTGCGGCAGGATACATCGAATAACTTTCGGTTAAAGATGCTCCAATGTTATTTGTTACATCAAGTTTATCAAAAATAATTGATTTTAATTTATGTTCGGGACAACAAGGATAACCAGGTGCCGGGCGTATTCCGCGATATTTTTCTTTAATAACTTCTTCCACATTCAAATTTTCGTTTGGTGAATATCCCCAAAATTCTTTTCTTATTTTTTCGTGTAAATATTCAGCAAGAGCTTCGGCAAGCCGATCGGCTATAATTCGTAACATTAAAGCTGAATAATCGTCGCCGGCATCTTTAAATTGCTTCTCGGCTTTTTCAATTCCAATGCCAGCAGTAGTTACAAACATCCCAAAATAATCATTTGAATTTAACTCCTTTGGAGCTATAAAGTCTGACAAACAATAATTAGGTTCTTTATTCTCTTTTGGTTCGCGGTTACGTGGAAAATTAATTTTTTCAAATATGTTGTTGAATTGATAATAAACAATATTTTCTTTTGAATAGGCAGGAAAAATGCCAAAAACAGCATTTGCTGTTAATAAATTTCCCTGAACAATTTTTTTAAGCATTTCGTGCGCATCGTGCAAAAGTTTTTTTGCTTCTTCTCCTTTTTCGGTATCGTTTAATAATGCTTGGTACCCTCCTTTAAATTGCCATTGATGAAAAAAATATGCCCAGCTTATGTACGGAATAAGTTCTTTAACAGAAATATTTCTTAAAACTTTTACACCTAAAACATTTGGTTTTACAATATTTGCTTTTGAAATATTGAATTTAAAACAATTTGCAAGTGCTTCTTGTTCTGTTATTTGTTTAGTGTTTTCGACTTTTTTAAAGTGATTGCTTTTTAATATTTCGTATTCCGAATAAAGTTTCTTTACGAAATCGTCTTTCTTTTGTGGATTAAGTAAATCGGAAACCATTCCGGCACTCAACGAGGCATCTTTTACATGAACTACGGGTTGCGAATATGCCTGTGCAATTTTAACAGCAGTATGTATTTTTGAAGTTGTTGCTCCACCAATTAAAAGTGGCATTTTCATTCCTCGTTCTTCCATTCCTTGAGCTACATAAATCATTTCGTCTAACGAAGGAGTAATTAAACCGCTTAATCCAATAAAGTCAACATTATGTTTTATGGCTTCGGCAAGTATAGTTTCGCGGGGAACCATTATGCCTAAATCAATAATTTCGTAATTATTACAAGCTAAAATAATTCCAGCAATATTTTTTCCGATATCGTGTACATCGCCTTTAACCGTTGCAATTAAAATTTTTCCTGCTTTTGAACTGTTTAATGTTTGATTATTTTGTTCTAACAATGGTTGCAATAATGCAACAGCTTTTTTCATTACCCTTGCACTTTTCATTACCTGTGGCAAAAACATTTGACCTGAGCCAAATAAATCGCCAACCTTACCCATTCCTTCCATTAACGGTCCTTCAATAATTTCTATTGGTTTTGGAATTATTGTTAATATTTCGGCAATGTCTGCATCAATAAAATCGTTAATACCTTTTAAAAGTGCATGAATAAGTCGTTCTTTTACAGGAAGTTTTCTCCATTCATTTATGTTTGATTCGGCAGGTAATTCACCTTTAAGATTTATTGCAGCTTCAAGAATCTTTTCGGTAGCATCGGTAGTTCTGTTAAAAATTAAATCTTCGGCAAGTTTTTTAATGTTAGGTTCAATATCATTGTAAACTGGTAATGCTCCTGCATTTACAATGCCCATGTCTAATCCGGCTTTTATTGCATGATATAAAAAAACAGAATGCAGAATTTGTCTTATTGGCTCGTTTCCTCTAAAAGCAAACGATAAGTTACTAATGCCACCACTGGTTTTTGCATAAGGTAAATTTTCTTTAATCCATTTTATTGCGTCAAGAAATTCAACTGCAAAATTATTATGTTCTGCTAATCCAGTGCCTATTGTTAAAATATTGGCATCAAAAATTATATCTTCGGGCGGAAAATTAATTTGTTTTGTTAATATGTTATAAGCTCTTGCACAAACATCTATTTTTCGCTGATATGTAGTTGCTTGACCATCTTCGTCGAAAGCCATAATTATTGCAGCCGCACCATATTGTCTGATTTTTTTTGCTCTTTCAATAAAAATTTCTTCGCCCTCTTTTAAGCTTATGGAATTTACAATAATTTTTCCCTGAACACATTTTAAGCTATTTTCTAAAACTGTCCATTTTGAAGAATCAACCATTATCGGAACTTTTGCAACATCGGGGTCGGAGGCAATCCATCGTAAAAATAAAGGCAATTCTGTTTCGGCGTCAATCATTCCATCGTCTAAACTAATATCAAAAACTTGTGCTCCATTTTCTATTTGTTGACGAGCAACGCTTAATGCCTCTTCGTATTTGTGTTCGCGAATTAATTTTGCAAATTTCATTGACCCCGAAACATTTGTACGTTCGCCAATATTAATAAAATTCGATTCTTTTCGAATAATAAGTGGCTCTAATCCGCTGAGTTTTGTTAAATTTTCAAATGTAGGTACAACGCGTGGTTTGTATAATGTTACATTTTGAGCAATTGCATTAATATGTTGAGGTGTGGTACCACAACAACCGCCAACAATATTCACTAATCCTTTTTTTGCAAATGTTGAAACGGTTTTAGCCATTTCTTCGGCACTTTCGTCGTATTCGCCAAACTGGTTTGGCAACCCAGCGTTTGGGTAAACGCTAACGTAACACCATGCCTTGCGTGAAAGTTCTTCGAGATATGGTTCAATTTGTTTTGCACCAAAAGCACAATTTAAGCCAACCGAAAATAAATCAGCATGCGATATTGAAATTAAAAATGCTTCAAGTGTTTGTCCCGAAAGTGTACGACCAGCATTATCGGTTATTGTAACCGAAATCATTATGGGGAAACGTTTGTTTTTTTTGCGAAAAACATCTTCGCAGGCAAAAAGTGCAGCTTTAGCGTTAAGCGTGTCAAAAATTGTTTCAATTAAAATAATATCAACACCACCATCAATTAAACCGTTAATTTGTTCGGAATATGCAATTACTAATTTATCAAAAGTAATGCTTCGCGAGGCAGGATTATTAACATCGGGCGAAAGTGAAGTTGTTTTATTTGTTGGACCAATAGAGCCAGCTACAAAACGAGGTTTACTTTCGGTGGTATATTTTATTGCACATTGTTTTGCAATTTTTGCTGCCTCAAAATTTAATTCGTAAGCTAAATTTTCTAATTTATAATCAGACTGTGAAACTTTTTGTGCATTAAAAGTATTGGTTTCAATAATATCGGCACCTGCTTCTAAATATTTTTCGTGAATTTCTGAAATTATTTGAGGTTGAGTTAATACCAACAAATCATTATTGCCTTTTAAAGAGTGAGTGTGATTAATAAATCGTTTACCCCTGTAATCTTCTTCGTTAAGTTTGTAACGCTGAATCATTGTACCCATAGCACCGTCGAGAACAAGAATCTGATTTTTAATGATTTCGTTTAATTCCATGTTATCAATTTAAAAACACAAAGATAAGCCACAGATTTCACAAAAACACAAAAAAATTAACACAAACAATTATTATATATTTACGTATAAATTTATTGCAAATAATAATTTATTTAAAATATTATCAAAATGAAAAAAACTTTAATTCTAATCGGATCATTTTTTATCCTATTTAATCAATTTGTTTTTTCTCAAAATATTTTAGAAGACAAATATGATGTTAAGCAGTACATTTTAGACTTGCAAATCAGCAACTCATCAACAGTAATTAGTGGAAATGTAATCATAAATGCAAAAGTAAATGCAATAAGCATGGACACATTTGTTGTTGACCTGATTGATACCATTGTTGCAAACCAAACTTATATGGTTGTTGATTCTGTGTTTGTAAATGGAGTTTCAAATGTATTTCAGCACCATAATGATTTCATATTTATTCCATTGACAACAGCCATTCCTCAGAATCAAGCATTTTCTGCACAAATATATTACCATGGAAATGGGCATAATAGTGGTTCAATATATTATAATTATAATGGGATTTATACTAAAACATATTCGGGCAATACTCAATCATATAGTTTGGGTGAACCATTTGGCGCTAAAATCTGGTTTCCTGTAAAGCAAGTATTAACTGACAAAGCAGACTCTGTTACTTTTTATATTACAACAGACTCGACAAATATAACAGGCTCAAATGGATTGCTAATATCAAAAACAACATTATCCAATGGAAAATGCAAATATAAATGGGTAACTCATTATCCTATTGCCTACTATTTAATTTCCTTTGTTGTTGGTCGTCCTTATGAAGAAAAAACGTATTATACTCCATTGACTAATCAGGATTCGGTATTGATGCAAAATTTTTTAATATATAATAGTACATATTATCCTATTCATCTGGTCGCACTCGAAAAAACGAATGAATTAATGTATTTGTATTCTGAAATATTTGGCACTTACCCCTTTAAAAATGAAAAATATGGGAATTGTGTTATCGGAGTAGGATGGGATGGAATGGAGCATCAAACATTAAGTACAATGGGGTATTTATCATTGGACACAACGATGACAGATTTAGGAGTTTTTTATTGTTGGGTCACTGCGCATGAATTTGCTCATCATTGGTTTGGCGATTATGTTACTTGTGCAACTTGGAATGATGTATGGCTTAACGAAGGTTTAGGTAGTTATGTGGAATATATAGCATTACAAAATATTGAAGGGCAATTCCGTGCAGATTTGTGGATAAATGCATATCATACTTATATAAAATCTTCGCCTGGAGGAAGTGTATATGTTCCGAATTCGCAATTATTAAACCCTGCTAGAATTTTTGATGCAAGATTATCATATTGTAAAGGTGCAGCAGTAACACATATGTTGCGTTATGAAATAAATAATGATTCGATTTTTTTTACTGTTTTAAGGAATTTTTTAAGTGCACATGCTTATGCCAATGCAACTACTGACGATTTTAAGCAAAGTGTAGAAACGACTACATCTAATAATTTTACAGATTTTTTCAACCAATGGATATATGGTGAAGGATATCCAACCTTTAATATTAATTGGAGCCAGAATAACGACACTTTAACAATTACATCAAACCAAACAACATCAACTTCTATTACTACTTTGTTTAAAACTCATTTTGATTTAAAGATTAATTATGCAACAGCCGACACAATTATAAGATTATTCCAAGGAACGAATAATGAAACGTATAAAATTTATTTTCCTGAACTTGTTGATTCAATCGAAATGGACCCAAATTTTTGGTTAATTCAAAAGAATTTTATTATTACCGGAATTGAGAAAAATAATATCTCCTTTTCGTTTGAAGTATTTCCAAATCCAGCAAAAAACAATATCACCATTGAGTTGAATCAGGTATCAGATTTACAAAACAATATTATTTCCATTTATGACATTCAAGGTCAGTTATTAATACAACAAAGAGTACTGCAAAATAATTTAAAGATGGATATAAGTATGCTTGAAAAAGGTGTGTATATTGTTAAATTAAATAATAATAAACAGTTTGCAGTTTCAAAATTTGTAAAAATGTAGCATTATAATGCTCATAATAATAGTAATTTGTTGCACAATATAATTTTTTAAATAAAATTCAGTAATATTTATGCAAAAGAAAGATTTAAATGAGAAATTGCAACTTAATGAACTAAGCGACATATTGCTACCACTTAATTATATAGTGAGAAATACACATGACATGTGGGATTAATGCCTTTTATTAAGTTAAATTCTAATTAATCGAGATAGAAATATTATTAGAAAGAAATTGAAATATTAAATTTGCAAACAAAAATAAACATTGTCAACCTTTGACAAAAAATAAAATATGAAACACATTAAATTTTTAGTTATCATTATTATCGCATTTATTGGAAAACAAAACTCCTGTTTTTCGCAATATAATGTTGGTGACACATTAAAATTTTGGTCAGTAACTTATATTGATTGGCCTCCCTTGCAAAGTTCGCCTCAACGACTGGTTAATGCAATTTGTAAAAAAGCGGGAAATCATTGTTATGTTTTTGTTGAAGATTCTGCAACACAACCTTTGCAAGCTAATGTTGATTCTCTTGTGCATACATTTGATTATCATTTTTACGATTCTCTTACAACTCGTTATGGACCAGTTCCGAATGTTTTCGATAACGATTCAAATATTTTTATTTTGGTATTAAATGAGCCCAGTTGGTATGGGTATTTTGACCCTGGACAACAAATGTCAGATTCTATGGTTTATGCTCAATGGAATAGACATAGCTGCCAAAGAGAAATAATATATGTATCTGCTGATCATTTTAATTATGCTGTTGATATAGTTGCACATGAGTTTGGGCATTTGTTGCATTGGCAACAAGACCATTCACCCGAACCAATAATAAATCCTATAAAATTTTGGGAAGATGCTTGGGTTGATGAAGGGTTCGCAACCTTTGGAGCTATTTATCTAACTGAGAATATTTATCAACACAATATTTTGGATAATTCAGCTTATTTTATTTATAATCCTGATATGCCACTAATCTACTTTTCGGACTATAATCAGGTAAAGTTATTTATGTTGTTTATGTATGAGCATTTTGGTAAATGGAACTATATCTCTGCATTAATTAGCAATCAGCTAAATGGAATTTATGGTGTTGAAAGCACATTAAATGAGCTTGGTTATTCTGAATCATTTGACGATGCGTTTGAACAATTTATTATTTCAAATTTTGCTGACGACTTGGTTTATGCAGGAGGAAAATATTCATATACACATTACAGATTTTCTTCATGTTATATTTCTGCAAATTACACTTCATTTCCAACTGGTTTAAAAAATGCTACTATTACTCCTTATGGTTCAGATTATATTACATTTACTTCCTCTGTTTCAAGTCCCATAACAATAGATTTTCAAGGTCAATCTAATTCAAAATTTAGAATTGATTTTATTTTAAAAAACACTACAAATAATCACATTGATAGTATTATTGGTGTTCCTTTAGATAGTTTAAATCATGCTACATTTATTGCGAATAACTTAGGGATAAGTTATAATAAGGTTATAATGGCAGTTATGAATGTCGATTCAGCAATTCATGAAAATAATACTGCCTCTTATACGTATTCTGCATCATCATATTCGGGTATTGAAGATGGTACAAATAATACAATTACTGTATTCCCAAATCCAGCAAAAAACAATATCACCATTGAGTTGAATCAGGTATCAGATTTACAAAACAATATTATTTCTATTTATGACATTCAAGGTCAGTTATTAATTCAACAAAGAGTACTGCAAAATAATTTAAAGATTGATATAAGTATGCTTGAAAAAGGTGTGTACATTGTTAAATTAAATAATAATAAACAGTTTGAAGTTTCAAAATTTGTGAAAACATAGAATTACATTGCCTATATCAAGTGTAACCTTTATACAAACTAAATTATTTGAATAAAGGTTGTTAATTAGAGCTTGCTGAATAAATATTATCATACAGTAATATAGCATATTATGAAGTAAATATTTTTTAAAAGTGCAAAGGATTTTCACTAAAAGCGTGAAATTCTTTGCATCCGATAACTATCGGATTTTAGAAGCTCCCTATAGTGCAATGTCGTTAAGTTAAGAAAATAATGTCGTCCCTACAGGACTTTAGCCAAATATTATTTTTCCTTTTACCATAATACCGCTCCAACGGAGCTTAATAAAATCCCAGAGGGATGACATTATGGTAACAATTGAACTAAATATGATTCTAAAGTACCGTAGGTACGACATTATTAAAACTCAATCGCTTTATTTAATGACATTGGGCTTTAGTTCCATATCGGATTGACTTTTTCAGCAGACCCTAATTATTTTCCATAATAAAAATGTCAAAGTTTTGAAGTTCATTATAAAGTTTCCAACCCCTCTTTAAAAGTCTTATACTTTAATTCTGGCAATAAATCTTCTTTCATTCTTTTGGTGTCGCCGTAATACGAAACATAACCAATTTTAATAAAATCACGTGTTAAAAGTGAACGTGTTTTAAAAATAGAAGAATAAATTTCACAACAATGTGCAAATGTCATTATTAAACCTAAAGGCATGAGCCATGGTTTTTTGTGATGCCATTGCGGACAGGCAACTTCAAAATAATCCTGTAATGTTTGTACGCCATCATCGCCAATATGGTAAATGCCTTTAATATTTGGTTTTACAATCGCACTTTCAAATGCATTAAGAAAATCAATTTTTGAAATAAAGTGTACCCATGTAGGTTTTTTCCAAATTCCTAGTAGCCAATACTTTGCAAGTAATTTTGCAACGTCCATCATTAATATTCCTCTGCCATAAACCATTCCAAGCCGTAACGATACAGCTTCAAAAGAATTATTTTCTGCTTTTAAAAATATGTATTTTTCTTCTTCTAATCTTGTTCGTGCATGAGCTGAAGTGGGTTTTCCGTCTAATTTTCCCGTAGCAGGTTTATCTGGAAAAGTTTCACCTTCTACATGTGGAAAGCTGCATAATATTATTCGTTTTACATTTTGTTCAATAGCAACATCAACTAAATTTCTGAAATATTCTGTATTTGTAACAGGTAGAAATTTTTCGGGATTTGGTTTAAATAAAATTCCTGCAAAATGAACAATTACATCAATATTTTTGAGTGCTGGATATAAAGTTTCTTTTTTAGATAAATCGGCACGAATAACATTTATTTTCGAATCTTTTAATTCCTGAGCAACATCTTTTTTATGGAACATTAAATTTAAATTAACTGATTCGTTTTGTTTTAAATGCTTTGCAAGCAATCCACCTAAGTTACCAGCGGCACCAGTAATTAAAACGATTATTGGTTTGGTCATAGTATTCATTATTATTTTTGCCACAAATTACACAGATGTTCGCAGATTATCTTGTTTTTTGTGAAAATTTGTGAAATCTGTGGCAATGCTTTTTATAAGGAATCAAGAATAGCTGTTAAACTTGCATCTGAAATTGTACTCATTGTTACATTAATCTGGTTTGATGTACTAACCTGTGTTTCGTTGTAATAATCGTATAATTGCGAACCATTAATCCCAATTAAAATTATTTTAATGTTTTCGTTTAAAGGCAATGCACCTGACGTAGAGCCATAAACCTGCATCAAACTTTTAGCATTTGGGAAATAAATAAATTTACTAACATTTTGCAATTCATCTGTTGATGATGAAAATGTGTAATTTGTTGTAGATGAAGAAACAGATGCAGGTTTTCCGCAGTTAATCCATCCGAGCTTTGCTATTTCACCTGTATAACCGTAAGATGTTATTGTAAAACTTCCTGCCGGATTATCTGTCCAATCTACATAAGTACTTTCTACTCCATAATATATTTTCATATTAGTCATTGGGTTAGTATTTGGCATTTCAACTGTCCATGTACAATCTGGACGCAGCACTAATTCCTGTCCGTTTTTAAAAGCCCTCACTCTTACTTCTCCGCTTGTTGTTAACAATCCGCCATTTGAAACATTTGGCATTTGATAATAAAGCATGTCTTTTGGAGTATAAAGTTCTATTAATTTAACTGTATAAGGCCATTGAACACTGTCTGTGTTTGGGAACATAAGTTTTTCTTTTGAAACCCAGAGTTTTGTTCCCTGATTTCCAATAATTGGACCGCTTCCTGAACTATTAATTACAAAATCCTGTTCCTGTTGTTTTTTCGAATCGTAATAGCTATTCATTGATTCGTAACTATTAAGTTGTTCTTCTTTTGGTTCGATACGCTTTTTTGAACAGCTTAATATAAACAACGTGCAGACAACTGTTGTAATAAAAAATAGATTCAGAATAAAATTTTTAGTTTTCATATTATTTGATTTAAAATTATTGTTTATATGCCGGACAAGATACGGCTTTTTTCTTTCTTGATTTACCGCCTTTATCTTTACAATTGAAAATATATACACAACCTAATCTGATATTAGTTTCTCTCCATTTAACATTATACCTAAATTCAATAAAAGGTCGGATACATTTGCTCGTTCTTATACCTAATCCACCATCTAAATCCCAATTTGAAAATTTTGCATTTTCCATAGGTGAGCTCATGTAATTTATCCAGCCGTTATAAGAACCATGTAATATTGCATATAACATATAAGTACCATAACTCAATATATTAATGTGCAAACTTGCTCCTGCAAAAAATTCAGAAACTTTATTAAACGATGGATAATAAGATATTTGCGGAACTATACTGATTCCGTTTTTAATAAATTCGCCTCTTAATCCAGGTCCAAAACTTCTTGTTTGAAAATTATATATGGCTTCTGCTCCTAAACCAAAATTTTGGGAATACAAATTTTGTGCTGTTAGCATCAAAAAGTAACAGACGAAAATAAATAAGTATTGAAACTTTTGTTTTAAATTTAGCACAAAAGTAAAAATTTTGTAATTTTGTTTCACATTTATCAATCTATCTGTAATTTATGTTTTTATAAATTAATTTACTATTTTTCAATTATTTCAATTTCTTCGTTATTTATATTATAAATTTGGTAAACTCTTTTATCTATTTCATTAGTATAATGTTCCGCCTTCTCAAAAAGCAAATCTTTTTCGTGTTGAATTATTTTTTTTCTAATTTCTTTATTTGTATCCATTATTTTATCCACTAAATTTTCAATTTCTTTAAATATAGTACTTTCATTTTTATCTTTTTTGTTGATTAATCTTATGGGCAGTGGTTTTAAATTTACTACTTTTACTTGGGCAAACACTCTTCCACTTTCTTTGACTCTACTTTGATAAATAAAATTCATTAATTTTGAGTTAAACAATGCCAATAAATATTTAAAAGTTATTTTGTTTGTTGTTAAATGTATTACGTGGGTACTATCTAACGAAAAATATCTTTCAGTATCAATTGCTGCAACTAATTTATCACTTGTTTGGCGACTAATTATTTTTTCCGGAACATCAAACATTTTCAAGTCCGTATTACTCCAAAGTTTTTCGGGTTCATATAAAACAAAATTATTATCAAATGTAATTGAGTATTTGTTGATATCACGTCCTCTAATAATTTTTTTCCATTTATCATTTTTTGGTTTGACAGTAATGTATTTTTTGTTATCTCCAGTAATAATTCCTTGATAAATTTTTGTAATTGAACCAAGTTCAACTGTTTCAACCTGTGAAATTTTATTTATTACATTGATGTATTCATTATCAATATTTAAATTAAACCCGTTTTCTTTTGAAATATTTTCTTTTAGGATATTTTGAATTTTAGGATTCTTAAAATTTTCATAACTATCAACTGAATGAAATTGTATCTTCTCTTCTTTTAAGTTTTTTTTGAAAAAGAAAATTGCATTACCACCAATTTCAGCTTGTTCGAAAACTTTATATCTCAAATCGCATAGCAAAGAAAAATTACCGTTTTTTAAAAGATATTCTCTTAATTTACAATATGATTGCGAGTTGTAAAAAGCACTTGGGATAATCATTGAAAAAATACCATTTTGAGAAATAATTGATGCAGATTTTTCAATAAATAAAGCAAATAAATTAATTTTATAGTCAAAAGAATATGGAAAATGTGTTTTGTAATATTCTAATAAATAATCTTTTTCAGATGTTTGTTTTTTACCTAATTGTAAAGTTCTATAAGGTGGATTTCCAATAATTGCATCAAATACGTCTGTAATTTGGTTAAATCTTTTTTTCCAATTAAAAACATTTATTTTTCGTTCTTCTTTGGGGTTTAAATTTAAAACGGCATCATAGAAATCAGAATTTACAAGCGAATTTCCACATAAAATATTATTATCAATATTCGGCAATATTCTTTGATGAAACAACAATAAAGATGTTTCTACCGAAGTAGTTGTTTCGCCTTCTAATGCTTTTACAAGCAAACTTAATTTTGTAACTTCAACAGCTTGTAAATCAATGTCCACACCGAATATATTATTAAGTAAAATTCTATTTTTTTCGGCTGTAGTTAAAAAACCCTCATGGTTTATCGGACTATCTTTTGTTGATTTCCCTTTTAGATGCTTGTTATAATAATTTTGATGATAATTTAATAAATATTGATAAGCACCCAATAAAAACGAACCACTGCCACATGCCGGGTCAAGTATTTTTATTTTGCTGATTTCTTCTGGTGTTTTGTTTTCAATTAACTTACCAACAGTATTTTTAACAATATACTCAACAATATATTCAGGTGTATAATAAACTCCACCGGCTTTTCTAACTTCTGCTTTTGTTTCAATTATTGCATGCCCCGATTTTTCTAATCGTATTACCTTTCCTAAAAATTGTTCGTAAGCATAGCCCAAAATTTCAACTGGTATAATTGTGAAACTGTAACCGCTTTCATAAAATTCGTCAATTATATTTTCTAATATTTTATTGTCAATTTTAAGTTTCTCGGTAATTGTATCTTTTTTAAAATCAAAAATTCCGGAGTTGTACTTTTGGTCTGATACTTTAAAATAATAAAATAAATTGTTATAAAAATTACCTGTTTTTACACATTGTTTTAAACTACCTTCGTTTTCAATTTTTCTATCCTCGCATATTTTTAAAAACACTATTCTATCTATTGTTTGCTGAACACAAAAATTAATTTCCTCTTCGTCTAATTCTTTGTTGTTACTGGCGATATTAGTTGCAAGATAAGTTCTCCAGCCCTCTAACGATTTTAAAAATTCTTTATCAACAGTTTCTTTATCGCGGTCGTTAATATTTTTTATTGCAAATTGCTCAATACTTCCTTTCTCAACATTTTCTTTTGAAAACGTATCATATAAAAAATCGAATTCTTTTAAATAATCTATATATAAAATAAATTTTATTCTGCACTTTGCTGACTTATCAGTTTTTAATACTTTTTTTGTACAATCGTAAATAACAAATTCCTCAAAATCGGTAAGAACAGAAATATTTAATTTAGCATTCCACCCATAAGTTCTTAATTGATTGGCAGGTTCGGAGTCGTCTTTTAACGAAACTGATGGTCGTTTAGCTTCTAAAAAGAATTTTCGTTTATTGTTTATATGAAACGAATAATCGGGTGCTTTTGTATGACCTTTAATTTTTATTTTATCTTCATGACGAACTTCTCTTTCGGTTTGAAAAAGTCCTTTCTTATTTTCGATATCCCAGCCAAGAACTCTAAAAAATTGGTCAATAAAATCTCGTCTCGTTTGAGTTTCATTATATGACTGTTGCTTATAAAGCTCTTCCTGTTCGGTAAAACGATTTACCAATTTTTCGATTTCTTTATATGCTTTTTCTTTGTTAGTCATAATTTATTTTTTAACAAAAATAAACAAATTTCGGTTTTGATTTTATAATTTTAATTATTGTACACAATGTTATATTGGATTTGTTATTTAGATTTCACTTTTGCTAAATTAATTAATTCTTTAGCAAATTTTTAGCATTTTCCAAAGCTGCATTCGTTACCTCTTTGCCACTCAACATTTTAGCTATTTCAGTAATTCTATCTTCTTGCTTTAAAAGACTTATACAAGTTTCCGACTTTTCTTTGTTATTTGTTTTATAAACAAGATAATGATTTTCGCCACGCGATGCAATTTGTGGTAAATGTGTAATTGCTATTACTTGAATTTTTTTCGACATTTTATGCATTATTTCGCTCATACAATAAGCAATTTCGCCACTAATGCCTGTATCTATTTCATCGAAAATAATTGTTTCAACTTCGTTTGTGTCAGCAATTAACGATTTTATTGATAACATTAATCTCGAAAGTTCGCCGCCCGAAGCTACTTTTGAAATGTCCATTGGTTCAATATTTTTGTTTGCCGAAAAAAGAAATTTTACAATATCTTTTCCGGTTGATGTAAATTCAGGGGCTTCTGATAGCTGAACTTTAAAATTAGCATTAATAATTCCTAAAAGTTTTAGCATTGGAATAATGCTTTTTTCAATTGAAACTGAAGCTTTTTTACGATTTTCAGTAAGAATATTTGCTCGCTTTTTTAATAATGTATAATGTTCTAACAATTTACTTTCAAGTTTGCTGATTTCATTATCTGTTAATTCTACCGATTCTATTTTTTTTCTGAAATCGTCTTTTATTTCTATTAACTCTTTAACCGAATTAACTTTATGCTTATGTTCAAGCGTATAAATTAAATCAAGTTTTTCTAAAATATTTGATAATCTTTCCGGATTTACTTCAACTTTCGAAATAATGCTTTCTAATTCCGATGAAATATCTTTTAATTCAATAAAAATATTTTCAATTCTTTCTTTCAGAATGTTAGTTGACTGATAATTTTTTGAAAGATTTTCAAAAACAAATTTCAGTTCTTTTAATTTTGAAATTATTGGGTTTTCACCTTCTGAAAGAATTTGTATAGCAGAATTCAGGTTTTCAATTATTTCACCCGAATGAGTTAAAATATTTTTTTCCTGTTCCAAATCGGCAACTTCATTTTCGTTTAAATTAATATTTTCAAATTGTTTAAGCTGAAATTGAAAGTAATCGTAATCGGCTTGATTTTTTTTAGCTTGTTCTTTTAACTCATTTAATTTTTTTTGTGTAACAATATAGTTATTGTATGTCGTTTTATATTCACTTAGTTGCACATTGTTTTTAGCTATTGCATCTAAAACAGAAAGTTGAAATCTGCCATTGGAAAGCAATAAATTTTCGTGCTGACTGTGAATATCAACTAAATTTATTCCTATTTCTTTGATTATTGTTAACGAAACAGGGGTGTCGTTTACAAATGCTCTGGAATTGCCATTTACAGTAATTTCGCGACGTAAAATTATTGTTTCTGAAAAATCTAAATCATGCTCGCCGAAAAAGTTTTTAAGTTGGTTGTTATTTAAAGAAAAAACGCCTTCAATTATACATTTTTTCTCTTTGTTTTTTAAAAAACTAATATCTGCCCTTTGTCCTAAAATTAGCGATAAAGCTCCCATTATTATTGATTTACCTGCACCAGTTTCGCCAGTGATGGTAGAAAAACCGGAGTTAAAACCAATTTGAAGGTTATCAATTAAAGCATAGTTTTGTATGATTAATGTTTGAAGCACAAATTATTATTTGCCGTCGGTTAACATTATTTTTTGATATTTTGTAGAATTTGCGGGGTCAATTTCTTTTAGCAAGTTGTTAACTCTTGTCTTTTCATCGGGATATGATTCAGAAAAAACGTTAACAAACTCGTCAGATTTGGCATCAAAAACAACTTGCAAAAATGTCATAAACGGACTTGGTTTTTCGCGATAAACTTTCTGTAAAAGTTTAAACGATTCGGCAATTTGTGTTCTGCCATCTGTAGCTTTCTCTGCCATAATATCTAATCCGTTTCTATGGTACAAATAAAAAAATTCTCTTATAGGAGAATATTTAGGATTTAATATATTTTCGATTAACCAGTATCTGTTACGTTGACTTTCAAACGATTTCCATCCTTTTTCTTGTGCCGATTGTGCATTTGTAACAATTTTTTCGGCTTTTTGAAAATAGGCAGAACCTCCATTTAAAGAAAATGAATCATAATCGAGACCTATAATTATATAGACATAATATGCAAGCAAAGATGTTAAATTTGCCATATTAGTATTTTCGCTAAATTCCATTGATTGAAACTCAACGTATCTAAACTGAACATCGTTATCTTTAAAATTAAAAATCACAGAATTAAAATTTGTACTGAACACAGGGCGGTTCGATTGAACCTGAATTGTTCCTTTATATTCGTCGGCTGAAATCTGTTCAGTTAAATTAATAAGTAAATTACATTCAATACGTTCGTCGTTCGAAAAAACATTATCGGTCCATTTTCGATTATTTAAAAACTCGTAAATATCTTTTTGCATTGATTCAAAAATGTGTTTGTTTGAACCTTGAATTTGTTGCGAAACAACCTGAACGCGACAATTTAATTCCTGGGCAACAATTAAATCAGAAATAAATAAAAAACAAATTATTATAAACTTTTGCATAATATTATGATAACAGTTTATGTAACTCATTAACAATATCCTCGGCTACTTCAGATTTATGCTTTAACTCAAAATTACGAATTTTATTGTTTTTAAAAATAAAGGTAACTTTATTTGTTTCGGTACCAAATCCCGAACCTTTATCGTTCAATGAATTTAGCACAATTAAATCAAGATTTTTGTTTTTTAGCTTTAGTTTTGCATTTTTTATTTCATTTTCAGTTTCTAAAGCAAAACCAATAGTAATTTGATTACTCTTTTTTACTGAACCTAAATATGCAGCAATATCTTTGGTAGGTATAAGCTCTAAAGATGTTTTGGTATGAGAATTTTTTACTTTGTTATTTGAAACAACTTTAGGTGTGTAATCTGCAACAGCCGCAGCAAGAATAGCCGCATCACATTTTGGAAAATATTTTTTTGTCGTTTCAAACATTTCCGCTGCCGAAACAACGTTTATTATTTTCACAGAAGTATTAACAATATGGCTTTCAACCTTTCCAGAAATCAATGTTACATCTGCACCTTGTTCTGCTAAACAGTTTGCAATAGCATAACCCATTTTACCAGACGAATAATTGCTTATAAAACGCACAGGGTCAATTGCTTCTATTGTTGGACCTGCTGTAATTAATATGCGTTTAGATTTTAGTTTTTTTTTTAGATTAATAATTTTAATTGCCTGCGAAACAATATTTTCGGGTTCTTCCATTCTTCCTTTGCCATCTAATCCACTGGCAAGTTCACCAAAAGCAGGTTCAATAATTATATTACCATACGATTTTAATTTCTTTAAATTGTTCAGTGTTGTTTTGTGGACAAACATATCTAAATCCATAGCAGGAGCAACCATTACTTTGCATTTTGCCGATAAATATGTTGTTAGTAAAAGATTATCGCAAATGCCGTTAGCCATTTTAGCAATAGTATTTGCCGAAGCCGGTGCAACGAGCATTAAATCAGCCCACACACCAAGTTCAACATGGCTGTTCCAATTTCCATGTTGGTTAAAAAAATCACATAAGACTTCATTTTTCGATAGGGTTGATAAGGTAAGAGGTGTAATAAACTCTTTCGCGGAGTTAGTCATAACGACCTTAACATCAGCACCTTCTTTAATTAAAAGGCGAATAATAAAAGCCGATTTATAAGCGGCAATGCTTCCCGAAACTCCAAGGATTATATGTTTTCCGTGAAGTTGCATTATTTCATGCTGTCTGGTTGTTCGGGTGAGTGAAAACTTAATTTTTCATCAATATATTCCTGAAGTGCAATTGATGATGGTTTTGGAAGCTTTTCGTAAAAACGTGAAATCTCAATTTGTTCTCTGTTCTCAAAAACTTCTTCTAAATTATCTGTAAACGAAGCAAATTCTTCAAGTTTTTTGCTTAATTCTTCTTTTATTTCGAGAGAAATCTGATTAGAACGTTTAGCAACTATAATAACTGATTTATAAATATTTCCAGTTTGTTCTTCGAGTTTGTTTAAATCTCTGGTAATTGTTGTAACAGAGGCATTTACTTTTTTGTAATCCATATATTTGTAATTTATTTTTTGTAACTAATCAGAGTCAAAGTTAATTTGATTTTTTATTTAACATACAAGTTCTTCTCTCAAATATTATGTCACGCAAAGCTCGCAATGCCCGCAAAGTTTTAAGCTCGCAAAGTTTAAAAAAATCATTAATGATTTTTTTCATTGCGTGCTTACAGCGTGTTTACTATTCAAAACATAAAATCTCATAGTCATTTTTTCTTTTTACTTATTATAATTTTCTATATTAACCCTGTTGGATACCAATTTTTATTTTCATACCACATTTCTATAGGAATTATATAACGGGGTGAATTGCGAACTTTGCGACTTTGCGTGACAATTTTTATGCATACTGAATAGTTACTATTTTTTTAATTTATTTGTTGACGTGTCAAAAATCTTTTTTGCTTCTTTAAGATATATAGAATTAGGAAATTCTGAAATTAAATTATAATATTCATCAACTGTATCTTGATATCTAACAGCTTTTTTAATGTTTATACTATTTTCTGCCAACAGATATGCCGATTTTAGTGTTAAATATAAAATTTCTTCGCGGAATTGTGTGTCGGGATAATCATTAAGTCCGTTTTTTAAAGCAATAATTGCAGCTTTATAATCTTCAATGTCAAAATATAATTTAGATGCTCTAAACGATTTAACTTCTAATTTGTAACGTAAATCATCAACAATTTTATTACATTCGGCAATGCGGGTACTTTTTGGATATTTATTTAAAAACAGTTGCATTTCGTCAATTGCTTTATATGTATATGCCTGATCTAAATTGGGTAAGGGTGAATTCAAATAACTACAATATGCCAACATATAATCACATTCTTCGCGGTGAATGCTAAGTGGATATCGTTCAGAAAAGTTTTTAAAATAGTATCCTGCTAAAATGTTATCGCCCTGATTATAATAACAGTATGCCATGTAATAATGAATTTTTTCAGCTTTTTCGGAACCTTTGTAAATGTTTTCTAATTCTTCAAATAACCCGACAGCTCTGTAATAGTCCTTTTTTTCGTAATATTCTACTCCTTTTTCGTACTTTAAAGCATAATCGGAACTTTTCAGATATTTTTGATACTTGCTGCAAGAACCCAAAATAACTGATAATGAAAGAAATAATATAAAGATGCTTTTGCCCAAAAACATTTTGCGAAGGTAATAAAAATTTTAATTGATTCTAATTTAAAATTAATGTAAACATTTTTTTTATTTTAAAATAAAATTCAATTCCTACCCCTTGTTACTAAATGTTATTCTTTAATAAAGCAGAAGATTTTTTTCTTTATTATTTAATTTTTTTAATTTTATAAAAATTTCTACTAATAATTTAATTCATTAAATGAAAAGGCTTTACTATTATATATCTTTGTTAACTATAATATTAATTTCATTTAGAATTTATTCATCTGTTTTTTATCCTGGTTTAAATTCTGATAATGCTGTAACTATTTTAATGACACATTATTTTCATTTGCCAGGTGATTTATATTTCTGGGGACAGGATAGAATGGGGTCAATTATACCATTAATTGCTCAAATCCCAAACAAAGTGTTTCATATTTCGGCAATATATTCAGAAGCAATTACACATTATTTTCTATTAATTATTGGATTTTTTGCAATTTCTACTTTTTTTAAGTCATACTTTGTAAAATTTTTGTTTGCTTTAATATGGTTTTTACCGCCCGAAAGAGAAATTGATATTACACAATTAACTTTAAGTATTCAGTATGTTTTCCTTTTTATCGGAATATACCTTATATCAAAATTAAATAGAGA
The DNA here is from genome assembly GCA_001769035.1 of Bacteroidetes bacterium GWA2_32_17. Classification (GTDB taxonomy): domain Bacteria; phylum Bacteroidota; class Bacteroidia; order Bacteroidales; family GWA2-32-17; genus GWA2-32-17. Next base: position 53,120 of record MENF01000150.1, on the reverse strand, counting down.
AAACCACCAAATTAATTTCAAGCAACATGTTTTTCTTTTACTTGCAGTATTTTCTATGATAATTGCAATTTGGGATTCTGACTTGGCAATGGTTTCAATTGGTATATTTATTCTTTTACACTTTTATTTTTTAATTCTTGATAATTCAATTAAATCAATTTTTAAATTAGCTGATTTATATTATCTCATATTTGGTATTATAGTCGGCTCTATATTTATTATTTATGCTAAAAGTACATCAACAATTCGAAACGATTATTCTTTAATAAGCAAGCCAAACGAAATTATAGAATCACTAAATATATTTTTTAAAACACTAAGTGATATTTTCCTTTTTAAATTAAATGAAAGGTTTACAAGTATATATTCATACTTGGCTTTGTTTAGTATTGTTCTGGTATGTTTGTTTTGGAAAAAAGTAAGATTTACTGACAAGCTAACAAAAAGAATATTTTTATTTTTTCTATTAGATTTAATAATTGTTTTTGTAATTATTATTATCACTAAATGGACATATCTAAATGGCGTTCCCAGGAGATATTTTAACTGCACTTATATTTCTGCTACAATTATTATATTGTTATTATTTGAAAATATTAATATCAGTAAAATAAAATTTTACTTTGTTAAATATACATTGTTAATTACAGTTTTAATAGGAAGTTTCGGTACTATTTATACTTTAAAATATGTTTGGTTCCCTTCCTTTAAGCCATATTCTGAGTATGTTGCAGAATTAAAAAAACTTGGGAAAGCAGGTATTATTGCTGAGTACTGGAACTCTTATATTTACTCAGTTATGAACCCTGATGATATTAAAACAACCTCACATGATGGGGCGTATGTCAGAAACAGGCAAATGATAGATGAAGTTTTTAAACAGGACAACATTTATTTAATTAAAGACTGTTGGTTAACTTCATTTCCTGACACAATTGAGCAGTTTGGTAGAACATTGGTAAAACAAGGAAGCCCATTTAATCTCGCAAATGCTAATTTATGCAGGTACAATATTAGTAGTAACTAATTTGTTAAAAGAATTAAAATATCTTTCTTATACTATACCATTAAAAAATTGTATAAAGTACAATCATGTTGCTTGGTTTAGTTGATAACGATTGGCTATCAATATTAATTTATAATAGCAACGAAATAATACCTTTTCGTAGGTCACAAATAAGTCAAGTTACATTTGGTATAATGCCCCTCGACTAGTTTTATAGGACAATTTATTGAAATATTACAGATACCCTATCGGTATTAAACAGAAAATATAAAAAATCACAAAAATTTGTAAAATCACCTCTTTAAATATTTATTAAGATAATAAATCGTAATTAATTTGTTATTTAGATTTATTCTAATTAACTTTGTGCCAAACATCGGAACTTATTTGTAATTATTATGGAAAACGAGCAAGACAAAATTATTTATGAAGTAACCGGGAACGAATATAAATACGGATTTGTTACAAATATTGAAGCCGACACTATTAAAAAAGGGTTAAATGAAGATGTAATTAAAACAATTTCTTCCCGAAAAAATGAACCTGATTTTATGCTCGAATGGCGGTTAAAAGCTTATGAACACTGGTTAAAAATGAAAATGCCTGCATGGGCACATCTAACTCTTCCCGAAATAAACTATCAGGAAATTATTTTTTATTCAGCTCCAAAACAAAGTGCTAAATTAAACTCTTTAGATGAAATAGACCCCGAACTAAAGGCAACATTCGATAGGCTTGGAATTCCTTTAGATGAACAAAAAAAATTAAGTGGAGTTGCTGTTGACGCTGTAATGGACAGTGCTTCAATAAAAACTACTTTTAAAGAAAGTTTAGCTGACCTCGGAATAATTTTTTGCTCAATGAGTGAGGCAATTCGCGAACACCCCGATTTAATTAAGAAATATTTAGGTTCTGTTGTCCCTTACACCGATAATTTTTTTGCAACTTTAAATTGTGCTGTTTTTAGCGATGGTTCATTTGTTTACATTCCAAAAGGTGTTCGTTGTCCAATGGAACTTTCGACATATTTCAGAATAAATGCTGAAAATACAGGTCAATTTGAGAGAACTTTGATAATTGCCGATGAAGGTGCTTATGTAAGTTATTTAGAAGGATGCACTGCTCCAAAACGCGACCAAAATCAATTACATGCTGCAGTTGTTGAATTAGTTGCATTAAAAGATGCCGAAATAAAATATTCTACTGTACAAAATTGGTATCCCGGTGATAAAAATGGAAACGGTGGTATTTTTAACTTTGTTACTAAACGTGGCATTTGCAAAGAAGATAACTCAAAAATTTCGTGGACACAAGTTGAAACAGGTTCGGCAATTACATGGAAATATCCAAGCTGTATTTTAAAAGGCAATAATACTTCGGCTGAATTTTATTCTGTGGCTGTAACAAATAACCATCAACAGGCTGATACCGGAACTAAAATGATGCACATTGGCAAAAACACTAAAAGCAGAATTGTGTCAAAAGGAATATCAGCAGGCTTTAGCCAGAATAGTTACAGGGGGCTTGTTAAAGTTCTTAAGAATGCCGAAAATGCACGCAATCATTCACAATGCGATTCGCTTTTACTTGGAAATAACTGCGGAGCACATACATTTCCTTATATCGAAGTTGACAATAAAGAAGCAATTGTAGAACATGAAGCTACTACTTCGAGAATTGGCGAAGACCAGATATTTTATTGCAATCAGCGAGGAATTTCTACTGAAGATGCAATTGGACTAATTGTTAACGGTTATGCACGCGAAGTTTTAAAACAATTGCCAATGGAATTTGCTGTTGAAGCACAAAAACTTTTGCAGATTAGTTTGGAAGGAAGTGTGGGATAAAAAAGTTGAAGATTTATAAAACGTAAAACTGTAATCAGTAGTCAGTAAAAACAGAAATAGATTGAAATAAATAGAAATTAAAAAAGCAGAAATAAATCGAAATAGATTGAAAATCATTAACCAAAAATTATAAACTTTAAAAACAGAAATAAATAGAAATTGGTTGAAAAAATTGCAAATAATGGAAATAAAAAATAAACGATTGTATGACTATGTGTGACTATGTGTGACTATGTGTGACTATGTATGACTATGTATGACTATGTATGACTATGTATGACTATGTATGACTATGTATGACTATGTATGACTATGTAAGTAAACGTAAAATAATAAACAAAATAAAAAATGTTAAGTATAAAAAAATTAAAAGTATCAATTAACGGGAAACCAATATTAAAGGGAATAAATCTCGAAGTAAAAGCTGGCGAAGTGCATGCTATTATGGGACCAAATGGTTCGGGTAAAAGTACTCTTGCTGCTGTTCTTGCTGGTCGCGAACTTTTTGAAGTTACTTCAGGCGAAGTGATTTTTGAAGGTAAAAATTTGCTTGAGTTGCTACCCGAAGACAGAGCCAGAATGGGAATATTTTTAGGTTTTCAATATCCAATCGAAATACCTGGCGTAAGCATGGTAAACTTTATGAAAACTGCTGTAAATGAAAAACGAAAATACCAGAATTTACCACTATTAAGCTCATCTGACTTTTTAAAACTAATGCGTGAGAAAAAAGAACTTGTCGAAATTGATTCTCAGCTCACTAATCGTTCAGTAAATGAGGGCTTTTCGGGTGGAGAAAAAAAGAAAAATGAAATTTTTCAGATGGCAATGTTAGAACCAAAACTTGCAATTTTAGATGAAACTGATTCCGGTCTGGACATTGATGCTTTAAGAATTGTTGCAAATGGTGTAAATAAATTAAAACGTCCGGATTCTGCAACAATTGTTATAACACATTATCAACGATTATTAGATTATATTATTCCTGATATTATACATGTTTTATATAACGGACAAATTGTTAAAACAGCTGGCAAAGAACTCGCATTTGAACTCGAAGAAAAAGGTTATGATTGGATTAAAAAAGAATTTGCCGAATAACTAGTGTTTGTCCATAATGTCCGAATTCTACGTTATTCTCGTATTAAAAATCAGGCATTTACATTAGTAAACTTCTGATTTTAATACTTCGAAAGCCTTGAACTCGGACATTCTGAATCAAACACTGACTTTATTTATAGATACTAATTATTTAAATATGAATAACGAAACAAATACATCTCCCGGTAAAAACGTTCTGGTTGAAGATTATAACAATAATTACAAAGAAATTTTTAAGCAGACTCCTGATTTTATAAATAATATCAGGCAAACTTCATTTAAAGAATTTGATTTATCTGGTCTTCCATCTAAAAAAGATGAGAATTATAAATATACTAATATTGAAGCAGCTTTTTTGGGGGCATATAAACGTCAGTTTTCAAAACAAAAATTAACAATAGATGTAAACGAAGTCTTTAAATGTGATGTTCCCGAATTAGATAATTATCTGGTATTAGTTAATGGATGGTTTTATGAAAAAGAAAAATTATTAACAAAGTACAATAATGGTGCAATAATAGGGAGTTTAATTGAAGCTTCGAAACAATATCCTGAAATAGTAAAAAAATATTATGGAAAAAATCTAACTAAACAAAAAAACTCTTTGTCATCTTTAAATATGGCTTTTGCTCAAGACGGACTTTTCGTTTATTTACCAAAGAATATTATAATAAATGAACCAATACAATTAATTAATTTAATTGTAGCAACCGAAGAGTTAATGGTTCAACCTTATAATCTGATTATTGCTGAAGAAAATAGTTCTGCGAATATTGTTATTTGTGACCATAGTTTAAACCCTCAGTCTTTTTTATTAAACAGTACTTTTGAAGTTATAGCAAATAAAAACTCGAAACTCGAAATTTATCGTCAACAAAATGCACACGACCACTCTGTTCAAATTACAAATACTTTTATTTCACAAAAGGAAAATAGTTTTGTAAATTCTGTAAATATCACTTTAAATGGGGGTACTGTTCGTAACAATTTGTATGTTGAATTAAATGAGCCGCATGCAATCAACAAATCTTATGCATTGTGGTTAGCCGATAAAAATCAGCATTTCGATAACAATGTTCACGTTCACCATTTATCGCCCGAATGTGAAAGTTTTCAACTTTACAAAGGAATTGTAGATAACTCTTCAACAGGTATTTTTTCGGGCAAAATTTTAGTTGATAAAAAAGCTCAGAAAACTCTTGCATTTCAATCGAATAAAAATTTACTTTTAACAAATGATGCAAAGGTTCGTTCAAAACCACAGCTCGAAATTTATGCCGATGATGTTAAGTGTAGTCATGGCTCTGCTACCGGTCAATTAGACGAAGACGCTATGTTTTATTTACGTTCCCGGGGAATTTCGAAAAAAGAATCGTGCCAATTGTTAATGCAGGCATTTGCCGATGAGGTTATAAATAAAATTTTGTTAGAACCACTGCGTAATGAAATTAATAATTTAGTTGAAAAACGTTTACGTGGTGAGCTTTCGCGTTGCAACAGATGTAAAGTTAATTGCGGACAGTAAATGTTTATTACTTATGTTACGCAAGTAAATTTTTCTCGCAAAGACGCCAAATTCACAAAGTAAAAAAAGTGGTTAAAAAATCATTTACCCCTTGGGATAATTATGTTGAATAGCCGTTATGCAATAAAAATGGAATATCCAACGGGGTGAATGATTTTTTATTGCGTTCTTATTATAGTCATGCTATATAAAAGCAATTGTTGTATTAATTGAAATTACTAGAAAAGTTGCATTTGGAGTTTTTTTATTTCAAATGTTTTTGAAAATCGTACCCCGTTGGGCTTTGAAAAACCTGTAACCCAAATTGCGATACAACTGCTAATAAATGGTCAAAAATATCGGCTTGAAAAATTTCATATGGCTCCCATTCGTATAATTTACTATAAAAATAAAGCTCTATCGGAATGCCTGTTTCTGTTGGTTGTAACTGTCTTACAATTATTGTTAAATCTTGCCTAACATTTTGATTTTCTCTTAAATATAGTTCAATATATTTTCTAAAGGTTCCAATATTTGTTAAACGTAATCCATTAGTTTTTGCAGATAAATCGGCATCAATTTTCGAATTTAATTTATCTAATTCATCTGTTTTTTCAGTAATATATGGCTCTAATAATTTTATTTTTTTAAGTTTAATAATATCAGATTCTTCTAAAAATTTAATACTGTTAATATCAATATTTATTGAGCGTTTTATTCTACGTGTTTTAGAATCTTCAATTCCACGATAATTTATAAACGATTCTGATACAAGTGAGTATGAAGGAAGCATTGAAATTGTTTTATCCCAATTTTCGATTTTAACAGTGTGCAAAGAAATTTCTATTACAGTGCCATCGGCATTTTTTGATGGGAGCGAAATCCAATCGCCAATTTTTACCATATCGTTAGCCGAAAGCTGAATTCCTGCTACCAAACCAAGCAGAGTATCTTTAAAAACTAACATCAAAATAGCTGCGATAGCACCAATTCCTGTTAAAAAATATCCCGGGTTTTTGTTTAACAAAACCGATAATATTAAAATAGCCCCTATTAAAAAATTGAATATATTAACAACTTGCAAAAATCCTTTTATTGAACGTTCTTTTGATGATGGTAATTGCAAATAAATTTCGTTTAAAGCATTTAAAAACGAGTTGATTACTAACATAGCAATTACAATAAGATAGATAAACACTCCCGACTTTACATAATGAATAACTTGAGGATGTCCAATAAATATATAAATAGATGAGTAGTATATTATTATAGCCGGTAACAAATGCGAAAATTTATGAAAAACTTTTTTTTCAAGCAATAAATCATCCCATTTGTTTTTACTGTGTTTTACAATTTTTGTAATTACCGATAAAATAATTTTTTTTGCGATATAATTAATAATTATACATATTGTTGAAACAATAAGTATTTCGATAAATATTTTTAACCACACAGCTAAACTTTCATTCAAACCAAAATGAATTAACCATCTATAAATTTTATCACCTATTCCAAAATTCATAGTTTTATTTATTTCAGCACATTGTTAATAATTGAGCATGAACTACATTCGGGTTGTCCGCTAACTCCGTTGCACCCTAAATTTTCGTTACTTGCACAAGTTAGTCCTCTTTTTTTCATTTCAGTATTTTCTCCAACATGAGTATTTGGGAAATGTCCGCCTTTTTTAAATAGTATAGTGATAGCAAAACCAATAAATGCTAATGCAATTAATATAATGCTGATTATTAGAGTTTTCAATAACATATATTTGGTATATTAAAATTAATTATACAAAGATACGCTATTTAGAATAATTCTTTGTAAATTTGTATATAAAATATTTCAAATATTAAACTTAAATTACAATTTGGGTACCTCTAAAAACTCAATACACATTATCATGTTGAGCGTAGTCGAAACATCTAATATTCAAAAATAAATATAGATTCTTCACTAATCGTTCAGAATGACATTGAGATTTAAATGAGTTTTTAGAATTTCCCTTATATGAAATTTTGCAAAAAATTGTTCGTATTTTTTTATTTATAATTCGTAAATCTAAAATCAAATTATATGAATTCTAATTATATATCTTTAGATACCGATAAACAAATGACATTCGACGATTTTAAGAAAGACGTTTTAAACGACTTTTATATTTCCTCGTTAAGTCGGCATTTAAGCGTTATTGGTCGTAAAGAAGTTCTTACCGGAAAAGCAAAATTCGGAATTTTTGGAGATGGTAAAGAATTAGCCCAAGTTGTAATGGCTAAAAATTTTAAAAATGGCGATTGGCGTTCGGGTTATTACCGCGACCAAACTTTTATGCTTGCTTCAGGTTTACTTACAGCAGAACAATTTTTTGCTCAACTTTATGGCGACACGGATATTAAAAATAATCCTCATAACAGCGGACGTTCTTTTAATAACCATTTTAGCACAGCCAATGTTAATCCCGATGGTTCGTGGAAAAATTTAATGACACAAAAAAACTCAGCAGCCGATTTATCACCAACAGCAGGACAAATGCCTCGTTTAACAGGATTGGCATGGGCTTCAAAACTATATAGAGAAAATAAAGACTTAACAATTTATAAGAATTTTTCCGATAATGGAAATGAAGTTGCTTTTGGTACTATTGGCGATGCAAGCACATCTGAAGGACATTTTTGGGAAACAATTAATGCAGTTGGAGTTTTAAAAGTTCCTATGGCATTATTTATTTTTGATGATGGTTACGGAATTTCGGTTCCCAAAAAATATCAAACTACAAAACAAAGTATTTCGCAATTGTTAAGTGGATTTGAAAAAGATTCCAATGGCGGAATTTTTATTTACAAAGTTAAAGGTTGGGATTATGCCGAAATGGTAAAAGTTTTTTCCGAAGGCGTTGAGAAATGCAGAAAAGAACATATTCCGGTTGTTTTTCATATCGAAGAAATGACACAACCTTTAGGACACTCAACTTCAGGTTCACATGAACGATACAAATCGCCCGAACGATTAACTTTTGAGAACGAATTTGACCCAATTGCAAGATTTCGTAATTGGTTAATAGAAAATCACATATCAAGCGAAGAAGAATTAAATTCGATTAACGAAAAAGCATTGAATGATGTAAAAAGTGCAAAACAAAGTGCATGGAATAATTTTAATGAACCAATAAAACGCGAACGCAATGAACTTGTTAAAATTATTGATAACCGTTCTTGCGTTTGTAAGCGGGAACATGTTGATAAAGTTGGAATTATTACCGAAAATTTAAAAAAAATTCAATATCCAATCAGGAAAGATATTTTTAGTGCTGCAAAAAAAATTCTTCGTCACGTTTGCTTCGATTGCGATATTAGAAAACAATTACAAAGTGATTTGCAATATTGGCTAAAACGCAATTACGACGATGCTCACAAAAGATATAACAGTCATTTATATGTGCAGACCGAGAAATCAGCTTTAAATATTAAAAGTGTTCCTCCAATATTTACCCAAAACTCCACAATTGTTAACGGCAGAGAAGTTTTGCGTGATAATTGGGATTATTTATTTCAGAAATACCATTTGTTAGTTGCTTTTGGCGAAGATGTTGGACATATTGGCGGCGTTAACCAGTCGTTTGAAGGACTTCAAAAAAAATATGGCGAACTTAGAATTTCTGATACAGGAATTAGAGAAACAACAATTTTAGGTCAGGGTATTGGTTTGGCATTAAGGGGCTTACGTCCATTAGTTGAAATTCAGTATTTCGATTATTTATTATATGCACTACAAACTTTAAGCGACGATTTGGCTTCGCTGCATTACAGAACTGCCGGCGGACAAAAAGCTCCTGTAATAATTTCAACTCGTGGTCACAGGTTGGAAGGAATTTGGCATTCCGGCTCACCATTAAGCATGGTAATAAATTCTATTAGAGGCGTATATGTGCTTGTTCCAAGAAACATGACTCAAGCTGCAGGGTTTTATAACACTCTGTTCGAAGCTGAAGATGCAGCTTTGGTTATAGAGCCATTAAACGGTTATCGTTTAAAAGAAAAACGTCCCGATAATATTGGTGAGTATAAAATTCCAATAGGAGTACCGGAAATATTAAATGTGGGTAATGATATAACATTAATTACTTATGGTTCATGTGTAAGAATTGCACAAGAAGCGGTAGAACAATTAAAAGAATTTAAAATTAATGTTGAACTTATTGATGTTCAATCGCTATTACCATTTGATGTAAATAATTCAATTCTCGAATCAGTAAAAAAAACAAATAAAATTGTGTTTTTCGACGAAGATGTTCCGGGTGGAGCAACTGCATTTATGCTCCAAAAAGTTTTGGAAGAACAAGGAGCTTATAAATACTTAGATTCTGAACCAATTACAATAACCGCTCAAGAACACCGCCCCGCTTATGCTACCGATGGCGATTATTTTTCGAATCCAAATGCCGAAGATGTTTTTGAAGGTATTTATAACATGATGCACAATTACAATCCTAAAAAATATCCTCAAATATTTTAATTGTAATTATAGTCTGTGAATAACCGACAAAATAAATGTTTGAAGTAAAAATGATTTGTAAAGACATGAACAAGATGAAGTAATACGAGAGTGATTTCGTTTTTATTTTTTAATTACCTTTCTCACTTCAACCATTTTTTCATTTGAGAGTTTTAAATAATACACACCACTAGCAAGGTTTGCTATACTAATTTGAGTGTTATAATTGATGATTTTTTGAGAAAGAATTATATTTCCTTGAGAATTATAAAGGGTGGCATTATTCTTATTTGACAATGATTGTAATTTTATAATTATATAATCTGATGAAAAATTCGGATAAACTTTAAAATTTAAATTTTGAGTTGATGGTTCAACTATTTGCGAATAAATTGTTTCGTAATAAATAGAAGCATTAAAAACCTCTTGAACAAATTGAGGAGCAACTAATTCTGTTGCAACTGCGTTTGGATGGCTATCTCCTGGTCCCGAAGCATATTGAGGAAGTTCTACCCCCATTGCATCAGTAATTTTATGGAAAAAATCAAAAACATAAACATTAGATGGAAAAGCTCCGAATTCGGAATCTAATCCTTGAGCTAATGTGTCTTTTGCCCATTTGCAAAAAATATCCGAAAACCCTGCTTCTGAAAGATTAGTGGAGTTGATTTCTAAAGGTGCATTAGTCCAGATAACAAAGAAGTTAGAAGGATGAACTTTCATTACGTTTACAATATTTCTCCAATGCCATTTATAATTATAGATTGTTTTATCGGTTGGGTTTAATGTATCGCTTGCTTGACCTATACTAGTAATTGATGAGGAAGGGAAACATGATTTTATTACTATTATTTTATTGTTTGGTGTATAAAAGTCAATTCCTGTGATTGGGCTTGGGTCTTTAAAAAAATCATGTTGTGTTGACCATTCATTATCTGATGGTGCCCACCATTCTTCGTTTAAAGTTACAGCATTCGAATCTGTATATGAGTTGGTAAAATTGTAAGAAGCCATTTCTTGAGGAATATCAGTAGAACTTCCATTAGGTCCCCAGATGCATAGCCCTGTTGAGTGATGAAGAAATATTCCACTTCTAAATTGTGTTTGTCCAAAAAGAGTTATAACAAAGAATAAACTAAATGCACTTAAAATAATAATTCTCATAATTTACTATTTAATGGAATTTAGAACAGTATATCCAACAAGTTTTCCCTTACTGTCATAATTTTCAGAACGAACTGTTCCAATTTCTTTTGCTACCCAGTCAATTCCTTTAGATTGCATTTTAAACATCATTTTTGTTTCAACATCATAAGATATTTTATAACAATCGAAAGTGCCTGCAGGTGTAGTAATTTTTTCAATTGCTTCAATTTTTCTATTTGTTATATTAATAGTCATTGTCATCATATTCATTCCCTGGTTTGATACTGCCATCTGAACATTTCCATCGCCAAGTGTTTTACCAACTGATAAAACAGAAGGCATATCTAAATTGATTGCAGTCATTTTCACTTCCATGTCTTTATATGCCGACATAGTTTGTGGGTCAATAAGGTTCTTCATATCAAAAAAGAACACACCGTTTTTACATTCAAAGGTTAAATCCCGGCTTCCAACTAATTTATCTTTATCGTCATAAGATTCTGATTTAATTGTTACTGCAACATCTTTACCTGTTACTTTTTTCGATAAAATTGTTTGTTTATTGGTACTCTGAAGTTTGTCTTTTGCATTATAATTCTTTGTTTCAGTTATAGTACCTTCTTTTACAGGACAGTAAAATATACAATCCTGTGAAAAACTTTGGAAAATAAATCCAATAAATGCTAATGATAATGTAATCTTTTTCATTTGTTTATATTTTTTAGTTTATTGATACTCAATTTATTATATTTTTCAGATTGATGTAGATTGATGTAGATTGAAGAAGATTGATAGGATTGATGAAGACGTTCTCCAATCTTGTCTTCTCAATCTATTCAATCTTGTTTTTTCAATCCTTTCAATCCTTCTTCTCAATCTTGTTTTCTCAATCTTTTTCAATCTCATCACTTAACCTCAACCGCTAATATAATCATTCCCTTGTGTGTCTTTATTTAGTCGTGGATGTTTCATCTGTTTATCTTTTTTAGTTTATTGATACTCAATTTTTTATATTTTTCATTGGTTTATTAGTTTAGGGTTTTTAGTTTGAGGTTTTTGGTTGTTAAAAAACTCGAAACTTTAAACTCGAAACCTGAAACTTAAAACTAAAAAATTATTTCTTTTTCCAATTTTTAAGTTCACCATTAATAAAATCGAGTGTATAATCGCTATAAAGCCATTTTTCTTTAACTCCATCGGGAGCGTTGTTAGAGTTTTTGCTGTTTGGTTTTCCAATGCTTTCTAGAACCATTCCGTAACTCATTCCCTGCCATAATTCGCCATTAATAATTTTTACTGCATTTTCGTGTCCATAAAGTTTAACAAGTTTTTGGAAACGTGGGTCGTTTTCATTTACAGTTCTTACAATTGAGGTTGTAACAGATTGTTTAACAGGCTCTTTACCAGCAATAAAATCGTCAAGTTCCTGATTGGTTTGAATTGTTGAATAACTCACATATCCGGTTTGTCCTTTATATAATACTTTTAAATATAAGTTTTGTTGAACTTTGTAAACGTTAATTGTTTCATTTCCAGGAATTGTGGTTAATGTTTTTCCTGTTGAGTTAGGTGTATCCCGAAGAATAGCACCTCCAGATGTTATTTTTGCAACAATAATATCGTCATTGTCATTTGTGCTTGAAGTATTTGAAATACTTGCTTTTTTTGTCTCCAAAGTGTTTATTTTACTGTTTACTGTATTAAGCTGGTCTTGCAAATCTTTAACTTTAATTTGTATATTTTTTCGCAAATTATAAAGACTATCAAGCTGTTTGTTAATTTGTGTAATTGATTGTGAATGTGTAACATTACACAACAAAAACAATATTAATACAAATGTTATATTTTTCATTTTTAATTTTTATTAAAGCAAAAATACAAAAAAATAATTAATTATTAAACCTTAACCCCAATTATACAAATATCATCAACTTGTTCTAAATTTTCTTTCCAGTTATCAAATTTATATGAAATAATCTTTTTCTGTTCGTTCATAGTTTTGTTTTGTACCGATAAAAAAAGTTCTTTCATTTGCGAAGTTTTAAATTTCTTGCCTTGTTCTCCACCGAACTGATCCTGATAACCATCGCTAAAGATATAAATACAATCATTTTTTTGAAGTTCAATATTATGGGTTGTAAATGGCACGTTGTTATCGGTTTTTCCAACAGGATGCTTGTCGGGTTTAAATTCAGTTAGCATATAGTTATCGTTATGAGTCGAAGCATCTATTTTCGAGTTAGATTCTTCACTATCGTTCAGAATGACAGAAGAAATAACCCATAATGGATTATTTGCTCCAGCCCATTTAAGAATAATTTTATCAGTTTCGTAATATAATGAACAAAGCGATATGTCCATTCCATCTTTTACGTCTTCACTACCCTTTGTAAAATGCTCAACAACAAGCTCTTTTGTTTTGTCTAATATTTTGTCAGGTTCAGTAATATTAAATTCCTTTACAACTCTGTTAAGTGCATTACAGCATACAACGCTAACCATTGCACCTGGAACTCCATGTCCGGTACAATCGGCAACAGCAAAAATTAACAATGGGGGTTCCATTGTTGTTATTTGAGTAAGCCAGTAAAAATCACCTGAAACAATATCTTTTGGTTTGTATAAAATAAAACTATTTGGTAAATGTTTTTGCCACTTAATTGCAGTAGGTAAAATTGCATTTTGTAAGTGTTTAGCATAATTTAGACTGTCAATTATTTCATTTTGCTTTTCTTCTACTATTTGTTTTTGCTCTTCAATTATTTTTTTTTGTTTTTTTGTTAACTTAAGAGAACGTAGTATAAAGGTTGTAAAAATTAGCACTAATATAAGTCCGATTCCAACCGCCCAAATAACTATTTGTTGCTTTCTTTTCTCGGCTTTAGCAATCGCATCTTTTTTTTCTTTTTCGGCTTTTTTCAATGCCATTTTTTTATCGAATTCATAACTTAATTCTACTTGTGAACTGTTTTTGGTATTATCCGAATTATAAATACTATCCCTTAATTCAATATGTTTTTTATAATGTTTATATGATTTTTCAGTTTGATTTGTTTTTTCATATATCTGACTTAAATTTTTATGCCATTCAATCATTAACTTAATAGCTTTAATGCTATCAGAAACTAAAAGAGCTTTTTGTAAATAATTTTCGGCAAGTTTATAATTCATTGTATATTTGTATAATATACCAATATTGCCAAGTTTTGTAGCAATTCCGTTTTTTCTGTTTAACTCATAATCAATTTTTAAACCTTCCAAAAGATAATCTAATGCTTTGTTTAATAGTTCGTTTTTTTCGTTGACAGTTAATTTATCGTTCTCGATTTTACTTGCATATAAATTTCCAATATTTCCCAATTTAATCGCTATTTCTTTCTTGTTTTCATTAATTTCATGAGAATTTTTACTTTCCAATGCTTCATTTAATAACTCTTTGTTTAAAGTTAAAGATTTGTAAAAGTATTCTAATGCATTTTCGTAATCTTTTTGTTCTTCATATACTATACCTATGTTACCATTTATTACAGCTATCCCATTTTTATTTAGCGTTTCTTCGTCAATTTTAAGAGCTTTTAAATAATATTCTTTTGCTTTCTCATAATCTTTTTGCTCTAAAAAAACGTCTCCAATATTAGTTAGAACTGCTGAAGTATATTTTAATTCGCTTGGTTTATAAACTTTTAAAGCTTCAAAATAATTTTTTAGGGTTTGAGCATAGTTTCCTAATTGATAATAGTACCAACCAATTTCCATTAAACAACGTGCATATAGAATACGATTTTTTAAATAGATAGCTGTGTTTTTAGCTTTATTAGCATAATAAATAGCTTTATCGGGTGTTTCGTTTGAATAATAATCAGCAATTGATAACAAACAATTTACTTTTACAGAATCGTTTTTTTCTGTTTTAATAATTTTTAATAAAGAATCAAGTCTAATTTGCTGTGCATCGGTATCAAAGCAATTAAGAAATAAAAATAATATAATAATTAATTTAAAATATTTCAATGATATGTTTGTTTAATTTTCAACAAAAATATAAAATTGAAATTTATTAAAGAATAAAATTGAACACATATTTCTAAAGTTATTAAAAATAAAAATACGCTATTAGTTTTTTAATTTTTATAGTAAATAAAAAATTTATAAACGATTAACAATAGACTTTAAATAACTAACAACAACTTTAATGGAAAATAGCTACCTAAAACGAATTTAATGCGTATAAAAAAACTATAAACAATTATCTTTACCAAAATTTTTGAATTAATATTTGTTAATGTTTAAAGTTAAAATCATATTAGACCTAATGTTAATGTTTTGTATTATATTGATATGCAGTCCGTTATTTTCATATACTCA
Organism: Bacteroidetes bacterium GWA2_32_17; assembly: GCA_001769035.1. Lineage (GTDB taxonomy): Bacteria > Bacteroidota > Bacteroidia > Bacteroidales > GWA2-32-17 > GWA2-32-17. The sequence continues at coordinate 37,660 of MENF01000150.1, read as the reverse complement.
AATCACATTAAAATTTATAAAAAATCAGGAAAAAGCAATAATATCAACAGTATTTTCGCCTGATTCTAAAAACATTGCTTGCCTTACTGCCGATAAAACTATAAAAATTTACGATACCCAAACAGGTGAGTTGACAAAAGTTATAGATGATAAAGGTGAAGGCGAGATTTGTATTAATTACAGTCCCGACGGGAAAAATATAATTAGCGGATGCTGGGATAAAAATCTAAAAATTTGGGATGTTGATAAAGGAATACTTATAAGGAAAATGTATGGTCATTTGCAGGCAGCAAGAAGTGTAAGTTATAATAATGACGGTCAGTTTATTGCAAGTGCAGGGTGGGACGATGTTATAAAAATTTGGTATGCACCCACCGGTGTAAATCTTAGAAATTTTAAAGGTCATACTCAATGTATAAGGTCTATTAAGTTTAGTCCTAATGGGAATCGCATTGCCAGTAGTGGTTACGATTTAGAATTAAAAGTTTGGAATATATCTGATGGTGGACTTGTCTTCTCTAAAAAAGTTGCTGACTTCCCAGTTGAAGCAATAAGTTATAGCCCTGATGGAAAATATATTGCAACAGCAGGTTTAGAAAATTCGATTAAAATATGGAATGCCGAAAATGGTAATTTAATTAAAGTATTAAAAGGACATACCGAAGCTGTTTATTCAATTTCATTCAGTCCCGATGGAAAATATTTAGTTAGTGGTGGCGACGATAAAATTGTAAAAATCTGGAAAATTGAACTTGGAATTTCTATTTTCGATTTAAAAGGTCATAAATTAGGAATAAGAACTGTAAATTTTTCGCCTGATGGTAAATTTATCGTTAGTGGTGCAATTGACAAAGAAATGAGAGTTTGGGATGCCTCGTTTTTAAGTATTGTGCCTATTGTTAATATTCCAACTAACACTAATAAATTACAAAGTGAAAGAATTATTTCTTGGGAATCCCCCGAGAATAATCCTACAATTTCATTTACACGACATATTAATGTTACAGCTCAAATTAATAATCCACTTTTTAAAAGTATTCAATTTTTTTTAAATAAAGCCGAATATAAGAAATTAGTAAAGAACAATATTGAAGTTGTTAAACCAATGTCGGTTAAGGTTACTCAAAATAATGTTACAGAAGTTACTTATGATGTTTATTTAGATATTAATGAAAATGAAATTCAGCTTTTTGCCGAAAGTTTAGACCACACAAGCTATGTGTTTTCTAAACCATTGTTCGTTAAGTATATTGATATAAGTGAGCAATTAAAATCAACACAGCTTAAAGTATTAATAATAAGTCCCGAAAAATATTATGATAAAAAAATAAATTCAAAGTTTGAATATGCTAATATAAGTAAATTTAAAGGAATTATTAAAACTCAGGAAGGTAAATTATACAATTCTGTAAACATTGTTACTCCAAATTTTAGTGAAGATAATTTAATAAATATTGCCGACTCCGTTGCCTCAACTTGCTCAAAACAAGATGTGTATATGCTCCTTATTTCAGGTTTTTTTGTAAAAGATAACACAAATAGTGTATATTTTGTTATGCCAAATGCAAATGCAAAAAACTTTGAAACAGAAATAATAAGTTTAGAAAAATTATGTAACTCTATTAGTAAAACTCCGGCATTTGGAGGAATAATTATTGACGAGTCACATGTTTGTCAAAATATTCCAAAAAATTTTTTACAAGCCAATAATAATGATATAAATAAAATTGTAGAAAAAAGCTTATCAGGGAAAAAAGAATATGTTAAATATTTAATAAATTCTTCGGAGAGTTTACAAATATTCGATATTTTAACAAATAGTTTGCATCCATTAAACGATATTGATAATAATAATGTAATAGATTTTGAAGAAATTAATATATTTTTAAAAAAATTGTATAATGTTGATTATCAATATAAAGGAAGGTATTTCCCATTTTATTTGCACAATTCAATTAATTAATTTTTTAATTTTTATAAACTATTTTCACTTATTATCGTAAAAAGATACGAATTTATTTTTTCAATTTTATGAACAAATTACTCAACATCAAAGAACTTGAAACAGAAAATAAAAAATTAAAAAACGAAATAGAAAAATTACGATTTTATGTTTCGTTGCCTAGTTACGAAAAAAGAGCAATATTTGAAGTTTATACCCGATTTGCCAGTAATAGCCTCAGTCCCATTACCTTAACCGACGACAGCGAAAAAGTTCTTTATGCAAATCCTGCTTTTTGTAAACTTCTTGATTATAAACCCGAAGAAATTATTTCAAAAAATTTAAGACAGTTTACAAACCGGGTCGAGTTTTCTAATTACCAGATGAACACTTATTTAAGAAAAAAAGGAATTGCAGGGTTATATAACAGTATTTTAATAAAACGAAATAATGATGAAATACATGTGCAACTTTCGGCTTCGCCTGTATTTAATGATAGCGGCAAGTTAATTTGTATAATGACAATCTGCACCGACCTTAGTTTGTTTTATAATAAGGAAATTGTAAAATCACATAATATTCGAAAAGTTTTTTAATTTAAAATCACTGTTTCCCAGTAAAAATTTATTAATACTACTAAATAGTGTCTGTCTGTAAAGTCAGTGTCTGATTCATAATGTTCGAGTTCAAGGCATTCGAAATTTTTAAATATCAGGAGTTTACTGTAGTAAATGACTGATTTTAAAAATGAGAATAACGTAGAAATCGGACATTATGGACAAACACTAAATAGAATCTGTCTGTAATATCAATCATTTTGAAAATCAAATTGTATGACATTATAGACAGACACTAAATATACTGAAAACGGGACAAATTTTAACATTTCATCCCGCACAAGCGGGACAAAATGGCATAGAGGTATAAGGAAGAGTGGGTTATACCCTACACCTTTATACCTTAAACTCAAATGTAATAATTTAACCCGTTCAAAGTATAGCAGTATTTATGTAACAATTACGAGGATTTTAAAAATTTATGACTTTTTTATACAATAATGAATGCTCAACAAGCATATCGCCACAAGCGATATGTCGTTGTAACACAACTAATTGTTATAAATGTTATTTCCTCGTAGATGAAATATAATAATTTAAACTGAAAAGAATAATTAAAAATAAATGCCCCAGCAAAAATTTAATAATAAGCTTTCTATTAAAAAAAAGGTTGAATTAAAATTATGGCATAAACTTTTATTTTTAAGTCCAATCTTTATAATTGTATTATTGTTTAAAGGCAACGAATGGTACAGAAATTACATGCTTTCTAATTATGGAAAAGAAACCACCGCAAAAATCACTTTTGTTAGTTTGACAGGTGTTCACGACCAATTTGAAATAGATAATGTGGCTTTTAATTTTAAATATTCTGATTCTGTTATAACAGGCTTTACAATTGCAGAAACTAACGATAATTATGTGCTTTTACCAAATGATATAGCATTGCTTGTAGATGACGAATATACAGTTAAATACGTCGAAGACAATCCAGATATTAATGAAATTAATTTTTCGAAGCCTACAATTAAAACTCTAATAAATTACATTGATATAACATCGGACACATTAATAAAATTAAAATTTTTTGAAAATAGTATTTTACAGAAAAACAGATGTTTTAATCTATCTAAACTTATTTATTTTAAATTTGGAACAAATGGTTTGGCAACAATAATTTTTTGGAATGAATCAGTTGCTGAAAATTTTAAACATAATTCTATTGCTTTTAGAAAATTTATATCAAATAAAGAATTTAAAGAGATGATTGAAAAATGCAAGTAATTAAAAAAATAGTATCTGTTCTGTTATTTGTAGTTTTTTATATTTCTGTGAGTTTTTCTCAAAATGCAATTGACATTTCGAATAAAATGTTTGAGGATGCAAAAAAAGTAAACTCTGTTACTTTTAAAATATTATCAAAAGAAAGATTTGGTTCAGAATATAAACTTATTGAAGCATATTTCAAAAAACAAAGTACACCTATAAGAATTTATTATAAACAACTTAAACCTAATTATGGTGCAGAAGTGCTGATAAATGAGAAATACAGCAAGAAATCACTTGTTAATCCGAATAGTTTTCCATGGATAAATGTAGTATTAGACCCAATGAGTAAATCGTTACGGGATGGTCAGCACCATAGCATTTACGATGCAGGTTTCGATTACTTTATAAAAATATTAAGCGATCTTTTTGAAAAAAATAAAGATGACTTATCAAAACTTATAACTTATAAAGGTGAAATAAACTATAACAACATACAATGTTATAAAATTGAATTAAACAACCCATCGTTTCAAATTATAAAATATAAAGCTCAGGGAAATTATACAGTAAATTCACTTGCAAGCAAATTAAATATTTGCGACTACCATATTATAGAAAGAAATCCAGCATTTAAAGAATATACCGATAAAATAACAATTGGTACAATTTTAAACATTCCATCAGATTATTCAAAAAAATTAATTCTGGTAATTAATAAAATAACATATTTACCTGTATATATGGAGATATATGATGATAAAGGATTGTTTGAGCAATATCAGTTTAGCGAAGTTCAAATTAATCCCGTATTTTCTGAAAACGATTTTAGTGAAACTAATAAGGAATATGGGTTTTAATAATAATGTGTAGCTTGTTGTTAGTTATTAAAATATTTTTATAAAACAATATTATTAAATTATTCCCAACTTGGTTTAATTATGCTTCCCAATTCCTCATTATTAATTATTTGTAAATTTGATTCGATTTCTTCTTTCATGTCTTCAACATGCGAAATAACACCAACAATTCGATTTTCTTTTTGAAGCGATTTTAATGTATCAAAAACAATATACATTGAATCTTTATCTAAAGTGCCAAAACCTTCGTCGAGGAAAAAGAAACTATGATTTGAAGAAATTATTTTTTGAACATTATCGGCTAATGCTAATGCAAGCGAAAGTGCTGCCTGAAAAGTTTGACCGCCCGATAATGTTTTAATATTTCGTACTTTACCATCATTCATAAAATCGCGAACCTGAAAACTGTTTTCTTCGTTAATTTCAATGCTCAATTTTTGTTGTGTCAGCTTATAAAAACGTTCGTTTGCATTATTACATAAATTTTGAAGATATACCGTACTAACAAAGTTCACAAACCCACTTCCTTTAAATAAGTTTTTTAAAGTTTTTATATCTTCGTATCGTTCGTTTAACAATTTCCTTTCTTTTTGCAATAATTTTATTTTTTGTACATCTTCATTTAATTTATTGATTTCGTTGTTAATTTTTCCAAATTCCTGATTTAATTGCTGAATGTTATTTTTTATTTTAGGTATTTCATTTTTTAATAAATTATGAGATTCTGCAATATAATCCCTGTTATTTATTTCGGTTATTATAGATTTTAACCGATTTTCAATTTCTAAAACTGCCAGTTTAAAATTATTTACATTTAATTTTTCTTTTTCAATATCAATTTCGTTCAATAAAATATTTTTTATTTCATCAATATTATATTGCGAATTTTTAAGTTTATCGTTTACTTTGTTATTTGCTTGTTCCAATTTATCTTTTTCATTATTGAGACTTAATGTATTTGCATTTATTATACCTTTTAATATACTGCAGGTATTTTGTAATTCTGCAATTTGTTTATTGAGTTTATTATATGTATCAGTAGTTTCTTTTACAATAGTTTGTTTACTGTTTATTTTTGTTTGTATTTGTTCAATATCAGAATGTAAATAATCTGTAACATCTAAAATCTCAATTTGTGTTTTCAGCAATTCTATAATACTTTTGTTATTTGTTAATGTCTGATTTAACTTATCAAAAGTTTCCTTATATTTTTCCTGATTTTTTATTTCTTTTTCTATTTCTTTTGAGTTTTTTTCAATAATTACTTCTATTTTTTCAATTTCAACTGTAAGTTTTTCGGCTAATTCAAATTGGGTTTCAACTTCCTGATAGGTTTTATGTATTTCCCAATTATATAATTTTTTTTGTTTTTCTATTTCGCTATTTATTTCAGACTTCTTTTTCAAAAGTTTTTCCTTTTGTTCATATTTTAATTGAAATTTTTGAAAAATTAAATTTGTACTATTTAAAATATTTTCAATTTCATTTATTTTATTTTCAAAAAGTTTTTTATTTTCCTGAGCATTTTCTAATTTTTTTGAGACATTTTTAATATTAAGTATTTTTGGGTGATATTCCGAACCACACAATGGACATGGTTCCCCATCACATAACTCATCTGCCCATTGTTCTAATTCTACTTGAACATTTAAGGAATATATTTTATCGTTTATAGATTCTAATTTCTTTTTATTTACTTCAATTTCTTTTATTAAATAATCTCTTATATCTTCTACTTTATAATTTTCATTTGACTTTAAAATGTTTTTTAATTCTGATAGAATTTGTAGTATTTCATTTTCTAGTAATGAAATTTCCTTTTCAATTTCTGACAATGTGCTTAATAAATTATTGTTTTGTGTGTGCCATTCTTTTATTTTAGAAAGCTCTGCGATATCGGGTATTTTCAATTTTTTCGTTTTTAATTGTTCTTTAAGTTCTTCTTGTTCTTCTTTAAGTTTTTCTATTTTCTTTAAATTTTCGATGCTTATTTTTTCGCCTTTTTTTACTCGAACCGAAATTTCTGAGCAATCCATTTCGAGCTTAATAATTTTGCATACTTTATTTAATTCTTCTATTTCCTTTAGTGTTATTTCTTTGTTGTCAAATTCAACTTTTATTTTCTCAAATTTAGCAGTTAAATCTGATAAGGTTTTTAAAGTTGATTTATATATTTTTTCGTCTGAATCCAATAATGTCTGCAATTTGTTAACTGCTTTTATTGATTCTTCTTTTTTTTCAAAAATATTTTTAAAATATAATGTGCAATATTCATATTGTTTTATATTGTTTTCGAGCTTCTCTATATTATTTTTGTTTAATAATTTTTCTGCTTTTGTTTTTTCTGACTCTCCCTTTTTATCGAAAAGTATTTTTAATTGATTATAATTACTTTCTTCACTTTGTTTTAACTCTAACTCTTGTGTTAAATTATCAATTTGAGTTTTAGCTAAACTATGATGCTTCGAAAGTATTTCAATTTGTTCGGGATTAATCTCGCCTAACTGCTTCAACTGTCCATCTATGTTTTGAGTTTTTTCATTGTTTTTTGTTTCGAGAGCAGCAACTTTATAGTATAATTCAAATTTACCGAGATTAAAAAGCTCTTTAAGCATCTGGGTCCGGTCTTTATTTCCTAACTGAATAAATTCCTGAAATTTGCCTTGTGGTATAATTATAGTACGTTTAAAATTTTCGTAACTTAATCCGATAACATTTTCCAGAATATTTAACTCAATTGGTATCCAATCATTATTCTCAAATTTATATGCTAAGCGTTCAATTGTTTTTACATCATCAAAATTTTTACTGTTACGGCGACTTTTTGCGGTTGCCATGTACATGTTGTTATTAATACCTGTAACGAAAACAAATTCGATAAACATTTCGTTTGATTTCAGATTCATCATATTGTATTTACGATTATCTCTCGAATCTAATCTGTCAGTTTCGCCATATAAAGCAAATGTAATTGCCTCAAGGATAGAGGATTTACCGCTACCAACCTGACCAAATATTCCAAACAATCCTGCACGTGTTAATTTTGTAAAATCAACTGTTTGCTTTTTTTGATAGGAATATAACCCTTCAATTGTTAGTGAAACAGGAATCATTCGCCTGCCTCCTCCGATAAAACTTCTTTTAATAGATTCATTATATTTTCGTTAGGTTCCTGACCTTTTTCGTGAATAAAATATTCTTTAAAAAGTTCGTCAATATTTTTTGAAATATCTATTTGTGCATTATTGTAATTTAAAATTTCCTTATTTTTTATTTCAGGAATTATATTTATAATTCCATTGTGTGTATTTACAAGTTGTTTTCTGTCTTTTGCCGATAAATATGTATCAGAAACAATAGTTAATTCAACTAAACATTCCTTATTATTTTTTAACCATTCAATTGCATTTGCAATACTTTCGGCTTTATGCCTTAAAAGTTTTTTACCCTTTGTTAATTCAATTTCTTTAACAATCGCTTTTTGTCCGCAATTTATTTGAACAGAAATAACATATTTTTTTTGTTCGGTTTCGGCAAATGAGTATGACAATGGACTTCCCGAATAAATTATTGGACAAGGTTCGTTGTCAACAATTTGTTTTCTGTGTAAATGCCCTAAAGCCACATATTGCATTTGTTCTGGAATATTGCTTGAAAATATTTCCTGAGCACCGCCAACGTGCAAAATTGGTTTTTCGTTTTCAGGTTCTTCAGGTTTTATTCCATTTTCTTTAATAAAAAACAAATGACTAAGTAAAATATTTACACCTTTATTATTACAATAAATATTTGCAATTTGTTTCCATTTGTTTTCCAATAAATCACGTAATTGTTCTTCTTTGTCCTGATTTCCAAGATATGTTTTTAGTCGAAATTCGTTTGCATAAGAAGTATGAATAATTCGTAATGGTTCTGTAATGTTTGGTAATTTTACTTCAATAAATCCATCTTCCGATTTTATTACTTTTAATCCCGATTCTAACTCAAATTCAGTAACTTTTGTGTTAGGATAACCAATAAAAATTATTCCACATTCACGCGCAAGTGGGTCGGGTGTTTCGATACGGTCGGGCGAATCGTGATTTCCTGCAATTGCAATTATTGCACGTTTGCCGTTATTTGATATTTTTTTTAAAATTTTGTAAAACAATTCTATTGATTCAGTAGGAGGGTTATAGGTATCGAACAAATCGCCAGCTATAATTACTGCGTCCGAATTTTCAGTATTAGTTATCTCGCATATTTCTTGTAATACTTCAATTTGTTCATTGTGCCTTGAAAATGTATCAAGATATTTTCCTAAATGCCAATCAGAAGTATGTAATATTTTCATTTGCTTATATTTTGTTAATTTACTTTAAGATTGAAGTAGATTGAAAATGTTCATTGTTCTATGTTTAAAAAAGTTCATTGTTCACTGTTCAATTGTTTCATTGTTAAGCAGCAATAGAACAATTTAGCAATTTATCAATATTGTCTTTTCAATCTTTTTTAGTCTTGGTTATTAAATTAAATGTAAATCACGTAACTTCCAAAAACATTTAGCAGTAGCTTCAATATCTGCTGCTGCATTGTGTGCATCTTCAAAATTACTACCAAAAAGCTTTGTGTGTAATTCTTGAAGTTTAGGCCATTTATAGCCATAATTTCCAGGAATTTTACAATAATTGGTTGATGCGTGCATTGTGCAAAGATGCGGTTTATTAAAAAGTTTTGAGTTTATTTTTTTTCGGAAAAATTCAGCTCCTACAATTTTTTCATCGAAACTAATGTTATGTGCAATAATAAATTGCGATTCTTCAATTTGAGTATTAAATAAATTTAAAACAAATTGCAAATCTTTTCCTTCATTTATTGCACGTTCAGTAGTAATTCCATGTAATTTTGACACTTCTTTAGGAATAGTATATCCTTCAGGTTTAATTATAAATTGCTGCTCATCAACTTTTATTTTATCTGAATTATAAACCAACCATGCAATTTGCACCATGCGGGGCCAATTGTTCGAATCTTCTACTGAAGCTTTATAATTTCGAGGAACTCCAGTTGTTTCGGTATCAAAAAATAAGTACATAATGTTATTTTTTTAAATTAATCTGCAAGTTAAATTGATTTTTAGTGATTACAAAAAATCGTTGTTTAATTATTTATTTTTTTTCTTAGAATTCTCTTTTAATTTGACTACTTACCCTTTTCTAATTTGATTTTGTACTTTTTGGCCAAAATCTTTGCAGGTAATGAAAAACCACTTTTTGAAACAATAATTTTGTTCCCTGATTTCTTCGCTTTTTTTACAACACCAATATGTGCCGGAATTTTCCAGTTTTTAACTTCTATCTTTTTACCTTCAACAATACAATCCGGTTTACCGGAACCGCCAATGTGTTTACCACCACGTTTGGAACACTGCGATTTTTCGTATTGAACACCTCGTTTACTGTGTGATTTTTTCATATTGTAATGATTTAATTAATCTCTATCGGCAGCAAACTTACCTATAGCGCCCAGGGCAAGGGCAAATAAACCCCAGCCAACAGCTTTGGTGCTTCGTGTTGCTAGACCAGTAACTGTAATAGCGCTTCCGCACATCAAAAGACCATTGCTGACATTATCAACCTGACGACTGTATTTTCTGCCGAATTGTACGAAGTTTTTATAATGCTCACAGTTATTGAATATCAAATTATATGTTTTGGAAAATTTATTACTAAATGCTCTTTTTACAGCTTCATTTCGCTGTTCGTTGGTTCCATAAAACTTGTCTATTTTTTCCGGTTCAAGGGTCTGTAAAAAGTGATTCACTTCTTCACCTTCTATTATTTCAACGCCTTTAGTAGAATTAGAGGCGAAAAGAGGTTTATTCGTATATTTTTCCCGGCCCAGATAAACTGCGAAATGATTGAACATGCCAACGAATTTTTTCTTTAAAAGAATGGCGTCAGCGGGTTGCAGATTGTTTGCGATTACAAAATGTTCAGCATAACTCATAATTATAGATTTTAAAATTAACAGAACAAAAATATAAAGCATAATAACTGCAAAAGCAGTTGTCTCCGGATGACGAGGTAAATGACAAGGTGGATGACAAGACTTTCATTTTATATTGGAGAAAAGGGTTTTAAATTTTGTGCGATTTGCATTAAATGATGAATGAAAGTGTAAAGAGCCAATTTTACGCTGCGGTGTTTTGTACTGTAAAAAAATGCTGTCAAAATCAAATACATGATATTGCAGTACCTGATAAAAGCCCCCACAACCGTAATAAGAAACAAAGCGTTTGCTGTTTAAAAAAGCAAAAAACTGCATAACAAAACTTGAACGCTTTGTATTTAAAGGGATGGCAAGATTATCGGTGGGGGATTGAAAAAGGGCTTCAAACTTTTGACAATCGTAACAGATTTGAAGTTCTTCGACAGTTTTGATGAACAATGGAAAATTTTCTTCTTTGCCAAGCCAGATATAGCCCGGAACCTGAGCAATTAAATTTTGAGCAGGACTTATTAAAGAAGTTGATTTTTGAAATGCCACCCTTTCATTTGCAGAAGCATTGATATTTAAAAATTGTATTAATTTGATAAAATCATATTTGTACATAACGCAGGTTTCCTGTAATGAAATATACAGACATTTTGAAAAAGATTCCCTGATTGCTGGGGGAATTATTGAAATAATCATTTCAAATAAACGCCGGAAAATATGACCAAGTATATAAGCAAGGTAATCTGCATCTGAGGAACACTTTTTATTATTGAGGGAACGTAAATATTCATTTGACCGGATAAGTACAGAACTTGCGATATGAGATAACAGAATGTTGCCAATGTGCTTTATTTCGAGGTTTTTATTTTTAAGATGCGTGTTTATTAATTTGATAGAAGTGTTTATAGGTTCGAGTAATGAATGAGAAGATAAAACCTGAGTAATTTCATCAAGGTTAACATCAGCAAATTCATCTTTTAATATTTGTTCAAGGGTTATCAAGTTTAACTTTTTATTGCATCTATAATTATTTTACTTATTTCCTGTTGTTTTTCCTGTATCTGTTTCTCTATTTCTCTTTGTGCGTCAATGGATGCTTTTATTTCAGAAACAATATTTTCCTGTTGTTTTATGGTTAATTCAGGAATGGGAAATTCTTGTATTTGACTTGGAAAAATATTAGTATTGTTGCCTAAACCTTTTTTATGCGTATAGATAAGATGCTGGAAAAAATCAGTTCTGAAATAGTAGTATGCAAAAAGAGGATTGTAATTTTTTAGACGGATACGCATAGTAAAATCAGCATAAACACCTTCGTTTTCATCATTATCAATTATAGCTACTTTACCGATAGTACCTTCACCGGAACGAGCCATAATAATGTCATTGATGGCTATTCGCTTGTTAGGATTTGCATTAAAATATGACTGAAAAACTTTTTTTGCTTCTTCGGGTTCAAATCGCCAATTTTTAATATCTGCCATTGAAACATAATATTGTTCACCGTTTTCATCATAATCCGAAGGTGAAATTCCTTTTCCAAGTGTAATATCTTCTGCTGTGTAATCTTTAATTCGTTTCGAGGTTTGAGTTTTTAAAACTGACATTACATATTCACCTGCTTTATTGTGAAATTTGAAACTGAAACGGACATCCAGATTATTTGCAAAAACTGCAAATGGTGTATTAATAATGTGTATTTGCCTTAATTCTTCAAATTTGCTTAAATCCCAACTAAAACAGCGTGAAAAAACATCATTAATAATTGCTGAATCTGATTTGATTTCACTTTTTAATTCAAAAATAGATTGTTCAATAGGTAAAATTTGTTCTGCACACTCATTTTGAATTTCTATTGATATGAATGGTAAACGAATTTTTAGTAAATCAGTTTCTTTATAAGCTGATATACCAATACCTCTATATATATTATTGTCGATTGCTGCTTTAAGCCAATTACTTCGTAGTAAATGAAGAATAAACTTAATGTTCCAACCTTCTTTAACTTTGAATATATAAAAACCATTTGAAAAAACATAGTTACTTATATCGTAATCAAAATTCAATGCTGGTGATTTTGCCCCACGTAAACTTGAAATTAAAACATGTTCTTTATTTGCAGAGTACTTTAATCTATCGGGTTTATTTTCTTGAGTGATATTTTGATAAGAAATAATAAAACCATGCTCGTCCAAATACTCTTTGCCAGTTGGAATACCTTTATATTCTTTATCTTCTTCAAAATAAAAATTTGAATAGGATGGAATAAGAACTTCATTTAGGGAAATTGACAGGGCTTTACTTAATGGATTATCAAGGAAATTCCATTTAGATTTAGACCAAAATGAAAAGAATTTACAATCACAGCGAAAATCATTATCTGCAAGTAAATCAGATTGAGTAATATAAAAAACATTTATTCCCATTTCACAGTTTGCCTAAAATGATCAAGAATTTTTATTTTTTCTTTATTGCGAAGCAGAACATCATCGCTTTTCCATTGATTCAGTATGCCCGTTGAAAAAATATCAACCAATTCTTTGTTTGTTCTTTCACGGAATTTTTCCTTCAATTTATTTTCATTATAATATTTTTTAACTGTAGCTGTAACTTTTGTTTTATCATCTTCAGCTTGTTTAAATGCAACTTTTAAAGATTCCAATTTCTTTTCTTCTTTTTCAAGTTCCTTATCGTCATTACCGTTTTTATTCCATTTATCTTCTTTGTCTGCGTTTTTCTTTTTACGAAGTGAGACTACTTTTTCTGATTCTGAAACAAGTGCTTTTAAATCCTTTATAATATTCGTAAAATATTGCAAAACGGAATCTGTATCTAAAAACAAAGGTGCTGCCTCAATATCAAACAAATCATTAGGCATTGGCTTGGGACCCCGCTTTGTTCTTTTATAACCGACATTTTCGGCTTCTGCCATGAAAATTGAATCATTGAAATGCTTTGCTGCTTCGCCAAATATCCACCATGTATTACATTGCCCGAATAAATCAATAACATCTTTATCAATTTCACTGACAGATGCTATTTCAGATTCATATTTAATAAGTAAGTCCTTTATAGGCAAGCCCTCATCTTTGGGTTCAAGATAATCTTTTAAGAAACGTTTAATATTTGTACGAATTAAGGTTTCGTTATCGTCTTTTATTGAAGGATATTTTTCTTTCTTTTCGCCTTTTACAAGAACAGACACATAGTTATTAATACGGGTATTTAATTTACCCCATTCGCTTCTATATTTATCCCAAGTTGTATTCCATTCAACAACTTCAGTACTTGTTTTTTTCTGTGCAAAAAGCAAACTTGTTTTTGTGGATGTAAAAGGTTCAAAGGTGATTTGTGGCAGACTCACAACCGCTTTAATTTTAAAAAATTTAAAAAGGAAAAGACGGATATACTTGTTTTCTGTAGTATCAAAAACGCTTTCTGGTAATACAATGCCAAGCCTTCCATTTTCTTTAAGTAGCTGGTAATACCTTTCAATAAATAGATTTTCGGAATTTTTCTTTCTATGAAAGATAAATGTTCTTTCTACTTTTTGTTTTGTAACATTATCCAAATCAACGCTGAATGGTGGATTACTGATAACAACATCAAAACGACCGTTTGTATTTTTATTTCCGTACAATTCCTCTGGTTCTTGGAGTACTAATATATTTGTTCCTTCAGCAGATTTAGTGTACATAATAAAAGGAAGTAAACCATCCTGAACAAATAAGTTGGCTGAACCATCACCATGCAGAATCATATTTACTTTAGCTGCTGTACCTAAATCAAAATTCATATCTGCACCATAAAGAAATGTTTTTGCCCAAGAATTTTCATAAGCAGAAGAAAAATGTGTATTATACCAACGTTCCACTTGACTACTGGAATCAAGTTTCTCATGTTGCTTATATTTAAGTTCCTTTGTTATCAGCTTCATTGCTTCAATTAAGAACGTAGCACTCCCACAGGATGGGTCAATGATATAAGGCAAGGTTTGATCTTCATTCATTTTTTCTATTGCTTGTTGATCGAGGTTTAATGCGTAAAGAATAAACTGCACTACATTTATTGGAGTAAAAAACTGTCCTTTTGTTTGCTTAAAACCATCTCTTGTAATATTTTCAAAAAAGTCTCCTAAAATATCTGTACCATCAACCTGACTGCGTCCATCAATAAATGAAATATCTTCTAACTGCTGAACTGTATAAATCAATTTTGAAAGAGGAAATTTTTCTTCATTGATTACATAAGTTTTAGCAAGTTTATTTTGATCTTTGATGTTGAGTTTTTTATCAAGAGCTCTGCGGTAGAGAGTATTTATTCTGTCAAAAACTTTTTCCTGTTTTTCAATTTCAGTATTGCCTTTCCCATCATCAAATCTGAAAATTTGAAATTCGTATTGTTCACCTTTTTTCTTTTCGTCTTCGTCTTGTATTTTAGCAAGGATAACATTAACTAAAGAATTAAATACTTCTGTATCAGTAGTACCACCACCGCCCCACAAAACATTATGCAGATTTCGGCTAAGACTTAATATTTCTTCATGAGTAAAGTTAGTTCGCAAACCATGCTTTTTATCACCCTTGATATAAGGCGGTTTTCTTGGAATACCGTAACCCGCAGAAAGTTCATTTGAAATAGTAGGTCTTCCTTCTTCATCCCAAATTTCAAATTCTTTGTATTTAGAGTAATCAATAATAAGTGCTTGATCAACCAATTCTTCACTTTTAAAATTGAGAGTATAATAAACAAGGTATTTGCTTTCAGGCTGCATTTTTGCTAATTTGAATAGTTGTCCTTCAATAAACTGTTTGTCGTTTTCCCATTTGGTAGGCGCTTTGACTTCAATAAAGAAAAAAACTTTATTTTTGCTATCCTTAATCAAAATGTCGATTCTCGCTTTTTTTACGGCAGGCCTGCCTATGTCGTATTCAACTTCAATATCAATTAATTCAGGGCTGTAATCTAGGTCATTCACTAAATGATTAATTAAATAAGCTCGTACAAGTTCCTCGTCACCTGTGATAACCTTTATGTTCCGAGGGTTATTGATTTTATTATAGATTACAGACTTTTTTTCAGGGTCAATTTCAACGACCTTGTCTTTTGACTTCTTGATTGTTTGAATAACTTTATCTTGCCAATTCATATTATTATTTTCTTTTTTGAACATATTTTATTTCTTTTTCCGCTACCTTTAGTGCTTCTATAACATATTTTTCATCTTTTAATTCATAAATAACTTTATCACTTAACCAAGCAATAAGTAATACTTTTAAATCAAGTTTATAATACTTTGCAAATTTTAACACTTGTTCTTTTGTTGGTTTTCTTTCTCCATTTTCAAATTTGCTTATAATTGATTGATCAATATCTATTACAGCAGCAACTTGTCTTAATAATAAAGATTTTAAAATTCTTTCCTTTTTTATTAAATCACCAAAATTACTCATTTGCCATATTTTGTTTTGACAAAATTAGTCAAAATTATTTAAATCCGATTAAACATTAAAAATATTTTTTTTGTTTTAATTGGTTCGTCCCTTCCTTGAACTTCGGGTGGTATCGGCTACTATCGGAACCAATCGTGGCAAATAAAAAACACAAAACATTGACTTCTTTGCAATTTAATTTAAGGAATTTATAGCGAATAATTTTTAACAAGTACTTCTATTTGTGTTTCTAACATCAATATAAACAAAAAGAATTTCGGGACTAATTGCAATTAAATCATTTCTTATTTCATTTAACTGAACTTCAACTTCGCCAGCCAAAACATTATTCTCAATATCAACCGAAACAATGAGTAAATAACGACTCCTGCCAATAACCATAGCATTAATGTTGTTTACATGATTAATAATTGGATTTTCGGCAACTTTTGTTTTTAATTTATTTCTTAAATCTCTTGTAATATTTTCGCCAATTATTAATTTTCTTAACTCGTTACTTAAAAATATTGAAACACTAGCGAGTAATAAACCAACAAATATACTGCCTATTGCGTCAAAAATTGGATTAAACAACCAGGCTAACAATGTTGAAATTAAAACAAAAGTTAATCCCAACAAAGCAGCAAAATCTTCCATTAAAATAACAAATAAATTTGTGTCGGTTGATTCTTTTAAAGCTCTATAAAGTTTTACCCCTTTGTACTTTTTGTTAAATTCCGATTTTGCAATAAAAAACGATTTTGTTTCAATTAAAATTGAAATAATTATAACTCCAAATGACCAATAAACATAATTAATTTCAGAAGCATTAAAAAGTTTGTGAACACCTTCATATATTGAAAATACTGCTCCTACAAAGAACAATAATATAGCGACCATAAAACCCCAAAAATATTCTTCTTTTCCAAACCCAAAAGGATGTTGTTCTGTTGGTCTTTTTGCCGACCTTTTATTTCCTATCAGCAAAAAGATTTGATTTGAACAATCTGCAAAAGAATGAATTGCTTCTGCAAGCAATGCAGTACTTGAAGTTACTGTTGCAACAATAGATTTAATAATTGCTATAGCTAAATTTCCGCCAAGAGCAAAAAATATTGCTTTTAATGAGCCGTTTTCTGCTGACATATTTTTTTTCAAACCTACAATAAATATTTTAACTTTACAAAAATAAAACAACGTGCATAATTTTTTATTTAATATCTATTGCACTTTAAATATATATATTAGTAGTATGTATAAATGTTTTATGTAAGCTTTTTTCTTTGTTTCAAAATACTATCTTTGCAATTCTTAAATTTTAATAAATTAAATGGAACATATTCGTAATTTCTGCATTATAGCACATATTGACCATGGAAAAAGTACTCTTGCCGACCGTTTGTTAGAAATTACCGGAACTGTTACAGGAAAAGACCTGCAAGCTCAGGTTTTAGATGACATGGAACTTGAACGTGAACGCGGAATTACAATAAAAAGTCATGCTATTCAGATGAATTACGAATATGAAGGCAAAAAATATATTCTTAATTTAATTGACACTCCTGGACACGTTGATTTTAGTTACGAGGTTTCACGTGCAATTGCTTCATGCGAAGGTGCTTTATTAGTTGTTGATGCCACACAAGGAATTCAGGCACAAACTATTTCAAATTTATATCAGGCAATTGACCATAATCTTGAAGTAATTCCTGTTCTTAATAAAATGGATATGGCTTCGGCAATGCCCGATGAAGTTAAAGACCAGATTGTTGATTTGTTAGGTTGCAAACGTGAAGAAATTTTAGAAGTAAGTGCAAGAACAGGGGATGGTGTGCAAAATGTTTTAGAAGCAATTATTGAACGAATTCCTGCTCCTAAAGGAAATCCAGATGGTCCATTACAAGCATTGATTTTTGATTCTGTTTTTAATTCATTTAGAGGAATTATTGCATATTTCAGAATAATTAATGGAACACTTAAAACAGGTGAACATGTTAAATTTGTTCATTCTGCAAATGATTATCATGCCGATGAAATAGGAGTATTAAAATTAAAACTTAAACCAAAAGATACTTTAAGTACCGGCGATGTTGGCTACATTATTTCGGGAATTAAAAATGCCAAAGAAGTAAAGGTTGGCGATACAATTACTCATTTTGAAAACCCCTGCTCAAGTGTTGTAGCTGGTTTCGAGAATGTAAAACCTATGGTTTTTGCAGGTATTTATCCTGTTGATGCAGATGAATATGAAGAATTACGTGCATCGCTCGAAAAATTACAGTTAAATGATGCTTCGTTAACATTTATTCCCGAATCATCGGCTGCACTTGGCTTTGGTTTTCGTGGTGGTTTTCTGGGGTTGCTTCACATGGAAATTGTGCAAGAAAGACTTTATCGTGAGTTTGACATGGATGTTATAACTACCGTACCGAATGTTTCATATAAAGTTGTTACAACAAAAGGCGAAACTATTGATGTGCACAATCCTTCGGGTTTGCCGGCTCCTACTTATATTGATTACATTGAAGAACCATACATAAAAGCTCAGGTAATTACAAAAACCGAATATGTTGGTGCAATAATGAATTTGTGTATTGATAAACGCGGTATTTTACAAAGTCAAAATTATTTAACAACTAACAGAGTTGAGCTTACTTTCGAAATGCCACTTGCCGAAATTGTTTTCGATTTTTATGATAAACTTAAAAGTATTTCTAAGGGTTACGCCTCATTCGATTATCACCCAACAGTTTACAAACTTTCAAAATTAGTAAAACTCGACATACTTTTAAATAGCGAACAGGTTGATGCACTTTCTACTTTAATACATTTCGATAACGCCTATCCGTTTGGACGAAGAATGTGCGAAAAATTAAAAGAACTTATACCTCGTCAGCAATATGAAGTTGCCATACAAGCTGCTATTGGTACTAAAATTATTGCCCGCGAAACTGTTAAACCTTTAAGAAAAGACGTTATTGCAAAATGTTATGGTGGTGACATTTCGCGTAAACGCAAATTACTCGAAAAACAGAAAAAGGGAAAGAAAAGAATGCGACAAATTGGCTCGGTAGAAGTACCACAATCGGCATTTTTAGCAGTGCTTAAGTTAGATTAATTTATAGTCATACTTCGAGAACCTAATCAGCATTGTATTTGAGAAAGACTAAATGACTTTGCACAAATATTAATCCGTTTCGAGTATCAATTGTCATCTTGAGGCAACGAAAAATGACGATTAAAATAATTTCATCACTTTGTTTTATTATCTGTTATTGTTTATTTTTGAATTAAATTATTGAATTAACAATAACAATTTACACTAAACTAACAATGATAAAAATTCAAAATATTTACAATTTATTTTTTGCGAAATATTTAATAATGATAGCAATTATTTCGGGTTTCATTTTACAATCGTTTTCACAAGAAAAATCCGATAGTTTGCTATATAAAAAATCCATAAAAATTGATTTATTGCCACTATATAACGATTTTTTTGATAACCGTGTTCAAATAAGAGTTGGATGTGAATACGAACAAGAATTTTTAAAAAAATCATCTGTAAGTTGTTATATTGATGCAGGACTTTACGATAAATATAAATTTATAAAATATTACGATTTTTTTAATCAACAACAAGGTTTGTATTCAATTGAACAGGATGTTTTAATAATTGGATTTCATATTATTCCAAGTTATAATTATTACTTTTATACATTCAAAAATCATCCTAACGAAAAACTTTTTTCGAGTATAGTATTAGATTTTGGTTATTACAAAAAAGAGTTAACTTATTATAATTCCCAAACAAATGACAGATACTCCGATAGTTATAATCAAAATAAATTAGGCGTTGGATTAAGTTTGGGATATGAAAATCAATTTGGAAAACATTTTTCATTAGAAATAAAAACATCTTTTTTAACTAAAGTATTTAATTATGTGTCTGAAAACGGGCGAATTTCAATCAAGTCATTAGATGCACAATGGACAAGTACTAATTGTAACTTCTGGTGGGTTTCTAATTTAAAAATCGGATATGCATTCTAATATTAAAAAAACATTTGCTTTTTTCATAACAATGTTCTCAATATTATTTATTGTTAGTTGCGAAAAAAGAAACAACTCCGACGATACTTATTTTGGAAGCAAAATAATGATACTTGGACATAGAGGTATGGGCTCGTATTATAAAAAACCAGGCAATACTTATGAATCAATTGTGCCAGCTATTGGAATTGGTGCCGATGGTTGCGAAGTTGATGTTCAAATAACAAAAGATAGCATTTTAGTTTTTTTTCACGATGGTGAACTTAATTCAACAACTACCTGCAATGGAAGAATTTACGAATCTACATGGGCAGAAATAAAACAATGCAAATATTATGCTTTAGAGAATAATATTTTTATTAGCTCAGTTGATGATGTTTTTAACAATATACACAATCTTGCAAATTTATATTTTTCGTTCGACAGTAAAATTGACTATTTAGTAGCAGACCCCGAAGAGTATCAAAATCAACTTTTAAGAGCAATAAAAAGAATTTGTGATAAATACAATGTGAGCGATAATGTTTTTATTGAAGGCAATGCACAATATTTAAGAAAAGCCAGACAGTTAGGATTTACAAACAAACTTTTTTTATCTGGTGTTGTAAGCCAAGCAAACATTGACACTTGTATAAATAATTCGTTTTTTGGAATTTGCACACAAATGGAAAATTTCGAAATTGATGCAGATAGCGCCCACAAAAAAGGATTATACATTATGTCATATACTCCTAACAATTATTATTCTAACGTAATAGCAATAAAAAAGAAAATTGACATTTTGCAAACTGATGACCCAATTTCGATTCTAAAACTCTTCGACCGATATAATTATGAGTATATAATTCCATAATTTAATGAGTTATATTTTAATGCCTAATACAGTAATATCATCTATTTGTTCACCAACACCAATCCATTCATTTATAGCTTTTTCTAAAATTTCTTTCTGCTCTTGCATTGGTTTTTGAGAGTTTGTGAGCAAAATTTCCTTAAATTGTTTATACATAAATTTTTTGCCTTTGGGTCCACCAAACTGGTCGGCAAAGCCATCGCTAAAGAGATAGAGACAATCGTCTTTTGAGATTTTAAATTCATGGTTTGTAAAGTCATCCATACGTTCGTAAATGGCTATGGGCATTTTGTCGCCCTTTAACTCATATAGTTGGCAGAAGGCAGTGGCAGTTTGCAGTTCGTGCATTTCATTGCCGAAGGCTGACTGCATACTGCTTACCGCTGACTGGCTACTGCTTACTATATAAAGCGGATTATTAGCTCCAGCCCACTGACATTCATTTGTTTCAGTATTAACAACGAGCAACGAAATGTCCATTCCATCTTTTTGTTCACCACTAACACCTTTTTGTTGTAAAGCGTTAATTACTTCTTTTCTAATTTCATTTAATACATGGTTAGCTTGTGTTACTTCTTGTTTTCGTACAATCTCATTTAGAAAACTAATTCCAAGCATACTCATAAAGGCACCCGGAACACCGTGTCCGGTACAGTCGGCAACTGCAACAATTAACAAGGGGGCATGCCCCATTGTTGTTATTTGAGTTGTCCAGTAAAAATCGCCCGACACAATATCTTTTGGTTTGAAAAGTATAAAAGCCCCATCCAACCCTCCCCAAAGGGAAGGGCTTTTCCCCTCTCCTTTGGAGAGGGTTAGGGAGAGGTCAGGTAAAACAGCTTCCTGTATTCGTTTTGCATAATTAATACTGTCGGTAACCTCCTTATGAATTTCTTCGATATGTTCTTTTTGAATTGTTACCAAATCGCGTTGAGTTGTAATTTCATCTCGCTGGGCTTCTATTTCATCGCGTTGGGTTCTTATTTCTTCGTTTTGCTGATTAAGTTGCAGGTTTTTCATATCTACTTCGACCTTCTGTTCCTCAATAGTTTTCTTCTGTTTTTTGGTAATTCTTAATGAACGGAAAATATATCCTGCAAAAATTAATACCAACAACAGACCCGAAACAACAAACAATATAACAATGTTCTGTTTTCTGCTTTTTTCTTTAGCCAGGGCTTTTTGGTTTTCTAACTCTTTTTTATGTTCAGCAAAAGCGACAGCTTCTTTTTTCTCAAATTCATATGTCATTTGAGTTTGAATAGTTTTTTTTCTGGTTTCTTCATTATCTAAACTATCACGATATAATATATATAATTTATGATTCTCGTACGCTCCTTTATAATCTGCTTTAGAACTATCAAGAGTAGATAAACAATAATAAGTAATTCTCAAATTTTCTATATATCCTATTTCTGCTGATAATTCTTTTGCTTTAATCAGGTAATCTTTTGCTTCGTTATATTTCTTTAGGGTTGTATAAACATCACCAATATTAACCAAGGAGCTTGAAATGCTTACTTTATCATGAATATTTTCTCCTATTTTTAAGGAAGCAAAGTAATTTGTTAATGCATCATTATATTTTTTCTGTTCATAAAATACACCTCCAATATTGTTATATGCATTGCCAATACGATTATCATCTTCTAATTCTTCTGACATTCTTAATGAAATATAATAATTGTTTAATGCCTCAGAATATTTATTTTGATAAAAATAAATTAATCCAATATTATTATATAAACTAGCAATGCCTTTCTTGTCGCTCATTTCTTTTTTTATTTTTAAACAAGCAAGATAATTTTTTAAAGCCTCAGAATAATTTTTTTGTTTTCTGTAAATAATTCCAATATTATTATAACAATTTGATATTCCTTCTTGATCTTTTAATTCTTCATTTATCTTTAAACTAGCAAAATAATTTTTTAATGCTTCAGGGTATTTACCTTGATTAGAATACATATTACCAATATTATTATATGAAATAGCAATACCAAATTTATCTCCCATTGCTTCGCATATTTTCAAAGAAGCTGAATAATTCTCAATTGCTTCAGGATAATTACAAATATCTTCAAAGTAATAACCTAAATAAATATAAGAATCAGCCAGACCATTTTTATAATTAATCTTTTTAGATAAGATTAGTGCCATATCTACAAACCCTTTAGCCTTTTTACTATCTTCAAATTCATAGGCTAAAAAAAGTTTATTAAAAGTTCTTACTTTAATTGTATCTTCTTTTGTAGTTTTAAGGATATTAAGTAATGAATCTATAGTTCGACTTTGCTTACTACTTTTTTCAGTATTCTGCGAAAAGCAATACGAATTAGTAATTATGAATAATAAGCTAAAATAAATTGTAAGTATAAGTTTTTGCATCTGCCTTAATTAGAATCAAATTTTTATACCTAATACAGTAATATCATCTATTTGTTCTTTTTCACCTTTCCATTTTCCGATAGCTACATCTAATGTTTCTTTTTGCTCTTGCATTGGTCTCTGGCAATTTATTAAAAGTAATTCTTTTAATTGTTTGTACATAAATTTTTTGCTTTTTGGTCCACCAAACTGGTCGGCATACCCATCGCTAAACAAATAAACACAATCGCCTTTTTGCAGAGTAAATTCGTGGTTTGTAAAGTCATCCATACGTTCGTAAATGGCTATGGGCATTTTGTCGCCCTTTAACTCATATAGTTGGCAGGAGGCAGTGGCAGTTGGCAGTTCGTGCATTTCATTGCCGAAGGCTGACTGCATACTGCTTACTATATAAAGCGGATTATTAGCTCCTGCCCACTGGCACTCTTTTGTTTCGGTATTAACAACGAGCAGTGAAATATCCATTCCGTCTTTCTGTTCACCGCTAATTCCCTTTTGCTGAAGTGCATTGATAATTTCTTTTCTTAAATGATTTAATATTTGATTTGCTTTACGGACTTCTTCTTTCAGCACAATTTCATTTAGAAAACTAATTCCCAGCATACTCATAAATGCACCTGGTACACCATGACCAGTGCAATCGGCAACTGCAACAATTAACAAGTGGGCATGCCCCCTTGTTGTTAATGGAGCATGCCCCATTGTTGTTATTTGAGTTGCCCAGTAGAAGTCACCCGAAACAATATCTTTTGGTTTAAATAAAATAAAATGTTCGCCAAGTATTGACCTTGATGAATCGCTCACAGGCAAAACAGCTTCCTGTATTCGTTTTGCATAATTAATGCTGTCGGTAACTTCTTTATGGATTTCTTCGATGTGTTCTTTTTGAATTGTTACCAAATCGCGTTGAGTTGTAATTTCATCGCGTTGGGCTTCTATTTCATCGCGTTGGGTAGAAATTTCTTCATTTTTTTGCAGAATTTCAGAATTTTTAATTTCTAATTGAGTATATGCTTTTTTCTTTTCATGAAATTGTTTATATAACAATGTAGAAAATATTATAATTATAATAAATCCAAAAATAAATGTATAAATTATAAATTTTTGTTTTTGAACTTCTTTAGATTTTTTTAATAAATCGGCTTCACGAATAATTTTTTCCTGTTTAAATAATAATATTTGTTTTTCTTTCTTTTCAGTATCATATTTTGTTTGAATGTCTGCTATAATCTTTTGATTATCATTATTTAAAATACTATCTTTTAGGTTTATATATAGTGTTTGATATTCTAATGATAACTTATAATTCATTTTGTTTTTATAAATTTCAGAATAAGTTTTATAAATATCTTTTCTTAAATCATTACTACCAATTTCAAATGACAATTTTAAACTTGTATCTAAATATGCAATTGATTTTGAGAAAAGCTTTTGTTGAGCAAATATTTCGCTGAAATTAACATAAATCATTATGATTCCTTTTTTGGAATCCATTTGTCTAAAGTATTTTAATGCCTGATTGAAAAAATTTATTGATTTGTCATGTTGATTGCTTTCATAATATAAGTTACCTAATCCCATATTGCAATAAGCTAATCCCTCAATGTTATTTAATTCTTTAAAAATTTCTAAAGCTTTCATTCTAAAATCAATAGACTTCTCTGTTTCTCCCTTAACACGATAAATTAACCCTATATTATTTAATGCATTTGCCATATCAGCTTTATCATTTATTTTTTTATAAAGAGTAAAAGCTTCAAAATAATAAATTAATACTTCGTCATAGTTATTCAAATAGAAATATACATTTCCAAGATTATTTAAATTATTGGCTTTTGTTTGGTTTAAATTGATTGAAGAAGAATCTTTATCTAATAGTTTGTCAATTATTTTCTGCGAGTTGATGTAAGTATTAAGAGCTTTTGAATAATTACCCGAATTAATATAAATATTACCTAATGAAGTATAAATTCTTGCTATTCCTATATCAAAATTTGCTTTTCTGAAATATCTTAATCCAATTGAATATAACTCTAAAGCTTTATCGTTATTTCCTTTATCGTATTCTATTGCAGCTATATTAGAATAACTTGTTCCAATGCCTTTATCATAATTAATTTGTTTTGATAAATCAAGAGCTTTTTTAGCATAAAAATTTATACTGTCAAAAGCTGAATTAGTTATATATTCTTTAGCAATTAAATTGTAACAATCTATTTTAGTTTTAATATCTTTTGAAATGATTATAACTTTATTTAACGAGTCAATAATTTTTAAATCTTGAGTATATATATTCGAAGAAATTAAAATTAAAATCAATAAAAAAAATATTTTTTTATTTTTATAAATCAACATTTCAATTTTTGGTATAAATAAAACCGCTAATGTATTATGCTAATTAACAACTATTCTACTAACTATACTTTCTCCATTTCTTCTGTTTATTTGAATAAAATACAGACCTTTATCTATATTTGATAGTGAGAGATTTATTTCATTGTTATTTTCAATATTAATTGTTTTAACAATTTGCCCATTAAAGTTAATTAAATTAAGTTGGTCCCCATTAGTTGAATCATATTTAACTGTACACGATTTATTTGCAGGATTGGGAATTATTTTAATTTCATTATTGATATTCATATAAAGCATTCCTGTACTATTATAAATTTGCCAATCTCTGATACCTAATGTATATTCGCCTTTTTTTACAGTATCTGTTTTTATATAACCATTGTTGTCGTTTCCTATAAGGGTATGCGGAATAATTTTCCAATCGTCCCATGTGCCTTTTCTGTATAATAAAACAAGGGAATCGGCAACATTTGTAATTAATTGATTATCTAAATAACCACTTGCAGTAGTAGTTTTATTGTAATAAAATTTACCTGTCATAACTAAGCTGCTTGGAATTATTCCATCAATTTTCCAATATCTTTCGCGTGAAATCAGAACACCTGGAATGTGAGTTATAAAATCGTCGGGAGCTACCCAATTATGCTCGACTCTAATAAATGCAGAATCTGAAACTGATGTTACATTACCCGAAAAATAAGTTTGGTCGAAAGTTAGAGAACCAATGTTTTTAATAGTTTTGTAAATATCGCTTGTAGCATCATCAGTTTTTTCGTACAAATCCATAAATACGCATAAAGGATTAAATGGAATTGAAAACGTAGCCATACCTGTTCCACCCGAAATTTCAATTATTTTAGAAGTTTTATTCCACAAACTATCCATAAAAGTTATTTCAAGACGGTTGTTATTTGAATAAATTGTTCGCCCACGCATTTTTTCGCGGGCATATACAGTTACATCGTAATTTGGTGTATTTGAAACGACTTCAAACGAATCAACCGAAAAATGTGGAAATCCGGGAGTAAAAACCCAACTATTAAAAAATCCTGACATATCTATTCCTGAACGAACACTTAAATAATCGCGCATTTGCTCTGAACTCATATCTTTAAATTTATATGTTTCGAGCATATCTTTCACACATATATAAAATAAGCTATCGCCTAAATAAGAACGTAGTGTTTGAACTACTAAACCGCCCTTATCATAAGCGGTTGAACCATAAGTAATACTATCGGGAACCTGATTAAGTGTAACGTAACAACCCTCTTCTATTTGATTATACCTTAATACTTTATTTAATTTAGTGCGTTTATTATTAACAAAGTTTGAGGTTCCCATAAATGCTTCTTCATAAACCATTTCGCAAAATGTAGCCCAACCCTCGTTAATCCACATATCTTGAGCTGTACTGCAAGTTATTAAATTTCCGAACCACGAATGTGAAAGTTCGTGAGTGTAAAGTTCTTCGTAAGCAGTATTACCTGTAATACAAAGATTTGGGAAAGCTACTGAAGTAGCATGTTCCATTGCACCTGCATTAAAATCGACTCCAACGTATCCAACTCGTTCCCAACGATATGCGCCAAATTTACTTTCGAATAATGAGATAATGCTTTTTAAATTTACAAATGTGTTTTTTGCTTTTAATGTGTCGGCAGTACGAACCCAAAGCTGAATAGGTATTTGTCCTAATATACCAGCGAAAGTATCTGGTACTAAAGTATATTTATCAACAGCTACCGTTGCAAGATAAGTAGGTATTTCGTCTGACAGTTTCCAGTGATATTCGGTTAAACCGGCACCTGCATTAATAGAATCAACATCTAATAATGTGCCATTACATACTGCAACATGTTGTAATGTTTTATTAACCTTAATCCAAAAATTGTATGTTGCACGGTCAACAAAATTATCGTTACAAGGAAACCAGCATCGTCCAAAATTATGTGGTATTGCTTCAAAACCAACTCCTAAATTATAAGCTGCATTGCCCGACCATTTAAAACCACCCCAGTGATTTGCTCCCGGGTCTTCCTGAGGATGACCATTATAAAATACCGAAACTGATAATGTGTCGGAAATGTCAGCGGGCTGACTTAAAGGTATAGTAAGTAATGTGTCGTTGTAATTCCAAGTGCTTTGCATAATGTTATTAACTTTAATTGAATCAATAACAAATGACAATAAATCTAATTGAATGTTGTGTAAATTGTTATATTTTGGAATTAATTTAACTCCCGTGTAACCTGAAATAAGTTGATTAGTAAAATCTGTTATGTTCAGATTAATGTTATAATTTATTACATCAATTGAATCGGTGTGATAAGATTTTTGTGCTTTTGTATTTGTAACAATTAACACAATTATAACTGATAAAATCAATTTGTTAATATTTTTCATTTTTTATAATTTATTACAAATTTATAAATTTTAATTACAATAACCGGGTATCCTTTTAATTATTATTCAAAAATATTTTGGTTTATTAAAAACAATTAGTAATTTTACTCATTATAATTAGTAATTTGTATATGGCTTTTGAAAGACATGAAATTCAGGTACTTGGAAAGCGTCTTAAAGAACAAAGACGCTTTATTCAAGTCCTTATGGGACCACGTCAAGTTGGCAAAACAACATTAATTACTCAACTTTTAAAAAAAGTAAAAAATCCATATTATTTTGTTTCGGCAGACGGGGCTACAGCTTCGAAATGGATTTGGATTGAGCAACAATGGGAAATTGCACGAATTAAATTTAAAAAATCGGGTGCTAAAGACTTTATTTTTGTAATAGACGAAATACAAAAAGTTGAAAACTGGAGCGAAACAGTAAAATTACTTTGGGATGAAGACAGTCGTAACAATGTTCAGATTAAAGTTATTCTTTTAGGTTCATCAAGGTTACTGCTTCAGAAAGGATTAACAGAATCATTAGCTGGCAGATTTGAAACTACTTACCTTGGTCATTGGTCTTTTATTGAAATGCATAACGCATTTGGCTGGGACGAAAATAAATTCGCATGGTTTGGTGGATACCCTGGTTCTGCAGAACTTATTAAAGATGAAAAAAGATGGAAACATTATATTTCCCAATCGCTAATAGAAACAAGCATTTCAAAAGATATTCTTATGTTAACCCGCGTTGATAAACCAGCTTTAATGAAACGTCTTTTTGAACTTGGTTGTCTTTATTCGGGACAAATACTTTCGTTAACAAAAATACTTGGACAGTTACAAGATTCTGGCAATACAATAACTTTATCGCATTACCTCAATTTACTTGATACAGCAGGTTTATTAGCAGGAGTTGAAAAATATTCAGTCAATAAAATAAAACAACGTTCATCAAGTCCTAAATTTCTTGTGCACAATACCGCTTTAATTAGCTCTCAAAAAGTTGAAACATTTAAACAAACTCTAAATAAACCTGACCAATGGGGCAGAATAGTTGAATCTGCAATTGGAGCACATTTAAAAAATTATTCTCTAACA
Source organism: Bacteroidetes bacterium GWA2_32_17 (assembly GCA_001769035.1). Taxonomy (GTDB): domain Bacteria; phylum Bacteroidota; class Bacteroidia; order Bacteroidales; family GWA2-32-17; genus GWA2-32-17. The sequence continues at coordinate 8,481 of MENF01000150.1, read as the reverse complement.
GAAAACTATAACTTATATTATTGGAGACATAGAAATGATGAAATTGACTTTGTTTTAACAAAAGGGAATAATGTTATAGGTCTTGAAGTTAAAAGTGGGAACACACAAAAATTATCGGGAATAATTGCTTTTAAAAAGCAATTTAATCCAAACAAGACTTTTTTAATTGGAAATAATGGTATTTTATGGCAAGATTTTTTAAAAATGAATCCTGTTGAGCTTTTATAAATTATGTTGTTTATTGGGTAAAACTAACAATTGTTGCATTTACTACTTGAATTTAAGCAATAATATAATCAATTTAATTAACTTCCAAAAATTATTTAATTTTATTTTAAAAACATTTATTTTTTATGAATTGAATAAATGTAATATTTTATTCTTAACAAATGATATAGTTAATAAAATATGAAATCTTTTAATAAAAATGTTTAATTAAATATATTAATTTGTAAACTAAAAATATTAATAATAATTCCCATTTTTTTTTAATGGAAAATCATAAAATAAAACTTTTGTTAAAAGATGGAACTGAGATAGTTGGAAAAAGTTTTGGTTTTAAAGGTTCAATATCTGGTGAAGTTGTTTTTAACACTGCAATGACTGGTTATCCTGAAAGTTTAACCGACCCGTCATACAAAGGGCAAATACTTGTATTAACATACCCATTAATAGGAAATTATGGTGTGCCTGACTATAAAAAAGAAAACGAGATATTAAAATATTTTGAATCAGAAAAAATTCATCTTTCAGGATTAGTGATTACTGATTATTCTTTTGAAAGCAGTCATTGGAATTCTCAAAAAACTCTTTCGGAATGGCTAATTGAAAATAAAATTCCAGCTATTTATGGAGTTGATACAAGAGCAATTACAAAACATATTCGCGAAAACGGCTCAATGCCCGGTAAACTTGTTTGGAATGATGAGAAAATTGATTTTGCAGACACAAATTCCGTAAATCTTGCTGAACAAGTAAGCACAAAAGAAGTAATTGAATATGGTACTGGTAAATATAAAATAATTTTAATTGATTGTGGTGTAAAATATAATATCATTAGAAGATTGCTTTTTCGCGACACAAAAGTTATTAGAGTTCCATGGAATTACGATTTTACAAAAGAAAATTACGATGGTCTTTTTATTTCAAATGGACCAGGAGACCCTAAAAAATGTGATGAAACAATTTCGAATATTTCAAAAGCATTTAAAAATGAAACTCCAATTTTTGGTATTTGTCTTGGGAATCAAATTATGAGTCTGGCTTCAGGTGGCGACACATATAAATTAAAATATGGGCATAGGAGTCATAATCAACCTGTTTTACAAGTTAATACTAATCGTTGTTATATCACATCACAAAATCATGGATATGCTACTGATTCGACATCATTAAATAATGAATGGGAAGAACTATTTATTAATGTAAACGACCAAACAAATGAAGGAATTATCCATAAAACAAAACCCTTTTTTTCAACTCAATTCCATCCAGAAGCCAGCAGTGGACCAACTGATACAGATTTTTTGTTTGATAAATTTTTAAACCTTGTTAAAAAAAAGAATTTGGAAATGAAACATTAATTTATGAAAAATAAAATAAATAAAGTTTTAGTTATTGGTTCTGGAGCGTTAAAAATTGGCGAAGCAGGAGAGTTTGATTATTCTGGTGCACAAGCACTTAAAGCTTTAAAAGAAGAAGGTATAACAACTGTTCTAATAAATCCAAATATTGCTACTGTACAAACTTCTGAAAAAATTGCAGATAAAATATATTTTTTACCCGTTTCGCCATATTTTGTTGAACAAGTAATTATTAAAGACAAACCCGAAGGAATTTTACTCGCATTTGGTGGTCAAACTGCTTTAAATTGCGGCATTGAATTATATAAAACAGGAGTTCTTGAAAAATATAATGTTAAGGTTTTAGGAACACCCGTACAATCAATAATTGATACTGAAGACCGCGAATTATTTATTAAAAAACTTGACGAAATAAATGTTAATACAATAAAAAGTCATGCTGTAAATAATATCGAAGATGCAAAAATTGCCGCTAAAAATTTGGGTTATCCTATCATAATTAGAGCAGGCTTTGCACTTGGAGGGCAAGGAAGCGGTTTTTGTAACAACGAACACGAATTAATAAATTTATCTTCAAAAGCACTTTCGTATTCAAAACAGATTTTAGTTGAAAAATCGCTTAAAGGATGGAAAGAAATCGAATACGAAGTAGTCAGAGATTGTTATGACAATTGTATAACAGTGTGCAATATGGAAAATTTTGACCCGCTTGGAATTCATACGGGCGAAAGTATTGTTGTTGCTCCATCTCAAACACTAACAAACAGCGAGTATCATAAACTTCGCGAAATTGCGATAAGAATTGTACGCCATATCGGAATTGTAGGCGAATGTAATGTGCAATATGCGCTTTCAATAAATTCCGAAGAATATCGGGTAATTGAAGTTAATGCACGATTATCGCGTTCGAGTGCTTTAGCCTCAAAGGCAACAGGTTATCCTTTAGCATTTGTTGCTGCAAAACTTGGACTTGGATATGGACTTCATGAATTAAAAAATTCAATAACAAAGACCACAACTGCATGTTTTGAGCCGGCATTAGATTATATTGTTTGCAAAATTCCACGATGGGATTTGGGCAAATTTAAAGGTGTTTCGAAAGAAATTGGTAGTAGTATGAAGAGCGTTGGCGAAGTTATGGCTATTGGTAAAACTTTTGAGGAAGCTATTCAAAAAGGTCTCCGAATGATAGGACAGGGAATGCACGGTTTTGTTGGCAATAAAGATATTGATTTTGAGAACATGGAACAAATTGCAAAAGAACTTGCAAACCCTACCGATATGAGAATTTTTGTAATTGCTATGGCTTTGCATAAAAACTTTTCTGTTGATGAAATTCACCAGCATACCTGTATTGATAAGTGGTTTTTATTTAAACTTAAAAACATTTACGATTTAAGAAATCAGTTATCTCGTTATAACAATATAGAAGAAGTTCCGACTGATATGCTGATTGATGCAAAAAAAATGGGATATACCGATTATCAGATTGCAAAAATAATTTATAAAGATGTTGAAGATGAAACTGAAAAATCGTTGTTTATAAGAAATTACCGTAAAAAAATTGGAATTGTACCTTTTGTTAAACAAATTGATACTCTTGCTGCCGAATATCCTGCACAAACAAATTATCTTTATTTAACTTACAATGGTTCTGAAAATGACATAATTTACGAAAACGATAATAAAAATGTAATTGTTCTTGGTTCAGGTGCGTATAGAATTGGAAGTAGCGTAGAATTTGACTGGTGTAGCGTTAACGCTATTAATGCTATAAAAAACAATGGTTTACGTTCTGTTATGATAAATTTTAATCCTGAAACTGTAAGTACGGACTACGATATTTGCGACCGTTTATATTTTGATGAGCTTTCTTTTGAAAGAGTTATGGATATTGTTGAGCTTGAAAACCCAAAAGGAGTAATTGTTTCGGTTGGCGGACAAATTCCTAATAATTTGGCTATGCGATTATTTCAAAACAATGTGAAAATACTTGGAACATCGCCCATTTCAATTGATAATGCTGAAGACCGCCATTTGTTTTCATCAACTTTAGATAAACTCGGAGTTGACCAGCCACGATGGAAGGAATTAATAGGTATTGATGATATTTTTAAGTTTGTTGAGGAAGTTGGTTTTCCTGTTTTGGTTCGTCCTTCGTATGTGCTTTCGGGAGCGGCAATGAACGTGGTTTCGAACCGAAATGAATTGAAACATTTTCTTGAACTTGCATCTAATGTTTCTAAAAAATATCCTGTTGTTGTTTCAGAATTTATAGAGAATGCCAAAGAAATAGAATTTGATGCTGTAGCACGAAATGGCGAACTGATAGTTTATGCAATTTCTGAACATATCGAATTTGCAGGTGTACATTCGGGCGATGCAACAATAGTTTTCCCAGCTCAAAAGCTCTATGTTGAAACAATTCGCAGAATAAAACGAATATCTAAACAAATTGCAAATGCCTTGCAAATTTCAGGACCATTTAACATTCAATTTCTTGCTAAAGATAATGATATAAAAGTTATTGAGTGTAATTTACGGGCATCTCGTAGTTTTCCTTTTGTCTCGAAAGTTTTAAAAACAAATTTCATTGAAATAGCTACAAATATCATGTTAGGTGTGAACGTTGTTAAACCCGAAAAATCTTCGTTCGATTTAGATTATGTTGGAATTAAAGCACCACAATTTTCATTTTCGCGATTGGCAAAAGCCGACCCGGTTTTAGGTGTCGAAATGGCTTCAACAGGCGAAGTTGGATGTATTGGTGAAGATTATTACGAAGCAATATTAAAAGCTATGCTTTCAGTTGGATATAAAGTCCCTGAAAAAAATATTTTACTTTCAACAGGTCCTTCTCGTTCTAAAACAGAACTGCTTAATTCGTGCAAAATGTTAACCGAAAGAGGATATGAGCTTTTTGCTACTCGTGGCACTCAACAATTTTTAAATGAAAACGGGATTGCTTCAACAATGCTTCATTGGCCCGATGAAAAATTAGAACCAAATGTTGTAACAATGTTGCGTAATAAGAAAATAGACCTTGTTATAAATATACCAAAAAATCTTTCAAAAGACGAACTTAACAACGATTACGAAATTCGTCGTACAGCTGTTGATTATAATATTCCGCTACTTACAAATGCACGATTAGCAAGTGCCTTTATTTATTCTTTTTGCAAAAGAAAGGTAGAAGAATTGGCTATTAAATCGTGGAATGAATATGGTGAGTAAATAAAACAATAGGATCACAAATATATGATTGATAATAACATAAACAATCCAAAAAGTTCCAAATATTATATAAAAAAATATTTTATTTTCATTATCATTGTTTTTGGCTTATTTATGCGTCTTATCTGGACAGATGATATGGAGTGGAAAGGGGATGAAAAGCAGATGTACGATATGGCTCATGAAGCGGCAGATAAATTTGTTCTTCCTGCCACAGGAATGGGAAGTGGAGGAGGAATTGTTAATCCTGGTATGAGTGTAGGTGTATTTGCTATTATTGCTGCATTCACAAATGATCCACTTGCAATGGACAAAACAGTCCAGATTATTAATGTGATTAGTATTCTTTGTTTTCTGCTCTTTGTTTTTCTGAAAATTGACCCAAAGGAAAAAGAAATATGGCTCGCAGGAATTGCGCTTGCTGCTGTAAGTCCGCTTGCCGTGCTTTTTTCAAGAAAAATCTGGGCACAGGATTTATTACCTATTTTTTCTTTCTTTATCATTTTAACTAATTTCTATAGAAGTAAAGGTTGGAGTGCCTTTCTTTGGGGACTTACAGGTGCTATCATCGGGCAAGTACACATGAGTGGATTTTTTTTCGCTTTTGGACTTTTTGTATTCTCTCTGGTTCACGATTACTATAATAAAATAAGATTCAGATGGAAATATTGGATTGCCGGAAGCCTTATTGGAAGTATCAGCCTTGTGCCTTGGATCTCATTTCTGATAAACAATCCCCATATTACAAATGTTAGTTTTTGGAACATTTTCCAATTCAATTTTTATATTTATTGGTTTCTTGATTCGCTCGGACTTAATATCTATTATTCCCTTCGCGAAGATTTCTGGTTGTTCATCAGAGAACCTGTTATTATTGGAATACCGACTTACATTGTTGCAGTTATGCATTTATTTCTCGTTGTAACAAGCATTTTTACTTTGAATAAAATCATGAAATATATGTATAAAATTTTTTATCAATTAAAACAGAAAACTTTTCTGGAATCTTTTTTTATAGGAATGAGCATTACGAAATTTTACCTTTTTTCAATCCTTCTCGGTCTGGGCATTTTTTTGACGCTAAGTGGCACTACGATATGTCAGCATTATCTCATTTGTGCTTTTCCATTCTCATATATTTTTCTTGCGAAAATGCTTCGGCAACATAAAAAACTTCTTCACACTGTTATTATTGCACAAATGCTCATCACTGCCACATTTCTTTTTTATATACATAAAAACAATGGAGCGGAGCAAGGTGATTACGGAAAGTCATATCATGCTCAAGTGGAAAAGGGAAAATAATTTGAGAACTGATAACTCATGAAACTTTTACGCAACCAACCTTTTTGAAAAAACATGAATAACTCATGTTACGCAAGTAAAAAATTTATCACGCAAAGTCGCCAAGTTCACAAAGTAAAGAAATGGCTAAAAAAATCATTTACCCCGTAAGATAATTATGTTGAATAGCCGTTATGCAATAAAAATGGAATATCCAACGGGGTGAATTATTTTTTCTTGGCGTAATGGCGCCGGAGTTTATGCTGACGAAGGAAGTACGAGAAATAATAATTGTGCGAGATTTTTTTACGTAACATCAGTGAATAATACGCGATTAGCAATACATTATGGTGTGCTTTCAGTGGGGGTGAAAATTTGCATTATTGATATGAAAGTATTACATTTAAACCATTAAAGAAGCTATCGGAAAGGTAAAGAAAATGATAGTGGAAGATTAAGTAGTGTCTGTCCATAATGTCCGATTTTTTCGTTATACTCGTTTTGAAAACAGTCATTTACTACAGTAAACTCCTTGGTTTTCAAAACTTCGTATGCCTCAAACTCGAACATTATGAATCAGACACTGACTTTATAGACAGACACTAAGTAAGGATTTTTGATTTCAGATTTACGATTTAAAATAAAATCGCCGTTTGATGAACTTGATTAAAAAAATAATAAGTAAATTGCAATTTAAAATTACGGTTATCCAAATATTTTATTAGCATAACAGTAGTTTTTAATAGAAAAGTTCGGGTATAAAAGAATATGTGTGAGTTGTAAAAATGACTACTATGAAAAAACATCTTAAAAATAATTGGCTATATTATTTTGGAGGATTAATTATTTTACTTGTAATTTTGTTTGAAGCTCGAGGAAAAGGAGATTTTTATATTTTTATTTCAGCATCAAGAGACTTAATGTTGGGGAAAAATATATATAATATTCAATACAATGAATGGTATCATTATTATTACGACATTTTATTTGCTTTAATACTAGTGCCTTTCACATATATGCCATTGTATATTGTTAAAATAATGTGGCTTATACTTAATGTGTTTTTTGTCTATCGTATTTGGAAAATCTTAATGAACTGGCTCCCCGTTTCACTATTAAAAAAAAGCAGTAAAATACTTTTCATTATTGCATCATTTATTTTTATATTAAGTTTTTTAAGGGATAATTTTCATCTTGCTCAAGTTACTATATTTATATTATATCTTACTTTAGAAGGATTATTTTTGATTTCTAATAAGAAAATAATTGCAGGAAGTCTTTTAATAGCATTTAGTATTAATATTAAACTCTTACCAATTGTTATAATACCTTATTTGATATATAGGAATGAATGGAAATCCGCACTTTTTATTCTTGGTTTTATTCTTGTATTTCTTTTTTTACCAATAGAGTTTATTGGGGTTGATTATAACAATTTTCTTTTAGTTGAAAGATGGCATTTAATTAATCCAACAAATCAGGCACATATTCTTGATACCTCGGAAAGAAGTTTTCATTCTTTATCAACTCTTTTAGCTACATTATTGGTTAAAGATTGTGGCGATTGGCAAGTATTGGCTCTAAAAAGGAATATCGCCAATATTTCTATTGAAAATTTGAACATTGTTATTAATTTAGTCAGATGTGCATTAATATTATTTACTCTGTATTTTTTAAGAACAAAACCATTTAAAAATATAACCGTAAAACTTCAAAAATTATATGAAATAAGCTATCTATGCTTATTAATACCATTAATCTTTCCACACCAACAACATTATGCGTTTTTCTTCATTTTTCCTGCATCTACTTATTTAGTATTTTATTGGATATATTTATATTTTAATAAAAAAAACTATAACATCGGTAAATATTTTAAAGTAAAAAAAATCACTTTAATTATATTCATAAGTATTGCCTATTTTTTAACAAATAGTCATTTTATTTTAGGTACATTTAATAATTACTATGACCATTATAAAACTTTAACTTATGGAGTAGTAATACTAATAATACTATTGGCTATGTGTAAACCCGACAGGTTATTGAATATAGAGCAAACAAAAAACAACAAATTATAGATTCGATTATTAAATTCATGTTAACTATTCAGTATAAGAATTATCACGCAAAGGCGTTTACCCCGTTAGATAATTGCCCTGTTAAATAGCTTCGCATTTTACAGGGTAAACTCTTTATATAGTTCGCTTTTTTTTTAACTATCTAACGGGGCAGGGAACGCAAAGAAAATAGAAAAAGAAAATATAGAAAATGCTCAAAATGATAAAATACGAAATAGAATTGTTTATATGATTTACAAATTGTTAGTTCGCAAAGAAAAAAATCATTAATGATTTTTTTAAACTCTGCGAGCTTAAAA
>MENF01000149.1 GCA_001769035.1 Bacteroidetes bacterium GWA2_32_17 | reverse complement strand
TTCAGTATTCGTTATTCAATATTCGATATTAGTTGTTTTTTTTGACGCTGATTTGTTAATAGTTGAAAGGTTTGAGGTTTCGGGTTTTTGGTTTTTGGTATTTGGTTTTTGGTATTTGGAATTTGGTATTTGGAATTTGGAATTTGGTATTTGGAATTTGGTATTTGGAATTTGGAATTTGGTATTTGGAATTTGGTATTTGGAATTTTAAAATATTTAATTTATGGCAAACACACGATATATATTTGTTACAGGTGGAGTTACATCATCGTTAGGTAAAGGAATTATTTCAGCATCAATTGCTAAGTTATTGCAAGCAAGTGGGTTTAAGGTTACTATCCAAAAACTTGACCCTTATTTGAATGTTGACCCCGGAACTTTAAATCCTTATGAGCATGGCGAATGTTATGTAACAAATGACGGAGCCGAAACTGATTTGGATTTAGGACATTACGAAAGGTTTCTAAATATTCCTACATCACAGGCTAATAACATTACAACCGGAAGAATATATCAGAATGTGATAAATAAAGAGCGCAGAGGCGATTTTTTGGGAAAAACTGTTCAGGTTATCCCTCACATTACCGATGAAATTAAAAGATGTATAAAATTGCTTGGCACAAAACATAAATTTGATATTGTTATAACAGAGATTGGTGGAACAGTTGGCGATATCGAATCGTTGCCTTACATCGAAGCTGTTCGTCAGTTAAAATGGGAGATGCCCGGCAAAGTACTTGTTATTCATTTAACTTTGGTTCCATATTTAAGTGCAACAGGCGAATTAAAAACCAAACCTACACAGCATAGTGTTAAAATGCTGCTCGAAGCCGGAGTTCAGCCTGATATTTTAGTTTTACGAGCCGAAAAACGTATTACAACTGATGTTCGTAAAAAAGTTGCCTTATTTTGCAACGTTGATATTGATTCGGTAATCGAATCGCGTGATGTTAGCACAATATACGAAGTACCAATTTTAATGCACGAAGAAAAACTTGATGAAATTGTTATCAAAAAGCTTAAAATTATCTCAAAACAAAAGCCACAACTTGCTGTTTGGCAAAACTTTCTTAAACGGCTCAAAAATCCGAAGAAACAAGTTACAATTGGCTTAGTTGGTAAATATGTTGAACTTGCCGATGCCTATAAATCAATAATAGAATCATTTATTCATGCTGGTTCGGTTAACGAATGTAAAGTAAATATTAACCTTATTCATAGCGAAACACTCGACAATAACAATATGTTAGAGAAATTATCAAAACTTAATGGCATTCTTGTTGCCCCAGGTTTTGGTCATAGAGGAATTGATGGTAAAATAATAGCAGTTAAATATGCACGCGAAAATAATATTCCATTTTTGGGAATTTGTCTTGGAATGCAATGTGCAGTTATTGAATTTGCCCGAAATGTAATTGGGTTTACCGATGCTCATTCTACCGAAATGAGCCGTACAACAACTCACCCCGTTATTGATTTAATGGAAGAACAAAAAGAAATTACCGAAAAAGGCGCGACAATGCGTTTGGGAGCATATCAATGTAATTTGGTTAAAGGAACGGTTGCACAAAAAGCTTATCAAAAAACCACTATTCAGGAAAGACATCGTCATAGGTATGAATTTAACAATGGTTATTTAGCAGATTTTCAGAAACATGGAATGACGATTGCGGGTATTAATCCTGATATGAATTTGGTAGAAATAATTGAAATTCCTTCTCACAAATGGTTTGTTGGCGTTCAGTTTCATCCCGAATATCGCAGCACAGTAGAAAACCCTCATCCTTTATTTGTGGAATTTGTTAAAGCAGCGTTAAAAAAATAAAATTGTAACCACTCATAATACAGGCAATTTTCTTCCAATAGAGGGGTTCTATACTTTGCACAGGCTAACATTCCCACGCATGCAGCGGTGGGGATTTCGGAAGACTGAACTGTCAACTTGCATAAATGCCAAATAGAAACACGAACCTTCAATTTTGCACGACAACCCCCATTGCTGCAAACGTGTATTAGCGGCTGGTTTTGTACTGCTATTTTTTAGATTGATGTAGATTGAAGAAGATTGATAGGATTGATAGGATTGATGAGATTGAATAGATTGATGAAGACGTTCTTCAATCTTTCTTCTCAATCTTGTTTTCTCAATCTTTTCAATCTTGTTTTTTCAATCTTATTAATAATCATTCCCTTGTGTGTCTTTAAATAGTCGTATCCTGTACTTGCTGTTCCTTTTTTTAATACAACACCATCATTTCTGATTGGTAATTCAGTTTTTTGATTATCTGTAATTTATCAATAATCTCTTTTCTGTTTGTTTTATTTTTTAAAAAGTCAACTGTTTGCAAAAACTCCACAAGCCTTTCTTTATTTGAAAATGTTTTTTTCAAATAGGAGCGGCTAATTTCAATAATTGTTTCTATATATGGTTTTTTATCTACCATTTATAAAATTAAAATAATACCGCAAAAATACATTTTATTTTTTAATCTTTTTTGAGTAAAAAGTTTATCTTTTCTATTGTTTTTTTACTTTGGATTATAGTAGTATGCTCGATATAAAACTAACGGTTTAAACTAAGAAACGACGAGCATTTACTTGCAGTCTGAGTCAAACCGCTACAAAGATAATTTATTATTGAATGTGTCAAGTTGCACTTCACTGCTCGTTGTTATTCGTAGATGGTGTTATAGCAAGTTTTTATTAATACGAATGATTTTTTTTATCATAGAATATGTAGATAGCATTGTTGCTGACTTAATACCTTATTTATTGGGTCAATTTTGAAACCATATCTGTCTGCGCTTAATGCAGAAAATAATCTTTTTCTAATAAGGACACCACTTTTATCAAATAAAAACATTTTTATTATAGAGTAGCTATCACCTGAAGGATAATTTGCTGAATAATCAAATACTTCATCAAGATTATATATTGTTATAAGAACAGCATTAAAATCATTTTGTGGTTTAATAAGGTCATTTATTTTAATATTAATAGAATCCTGTAATTTAGTTATATAATTTTCGTTGTCAATATTGTGAGAGACTCTCCCCGTCAATTTATTTGGCGGGGCAACCTGCTCGATTATGCTCTCGTGCCTATCACAGTTAATTTATAAATTGATATCTTTGTTAAGAAATTCCTTTAATTCCGGAAGCTTTGTTTGAATAATTTGCCATACTACTTTATCGTCTATACCAAAGTAAGTAACGTGCGTGTATTAATATCCTAATTTTTAGTTATTAGTTATTAGTCATGGGTTTTGGTTATTCGGTTACTTGTTATAGTTTCTTGGTCAGAACAGCTTACTGGAGAACTAAAACCAGCAACTAAAAAACTAAAACTAAAAACTATTAACTAAAATTAAATTAGTAATTTATTTCATACTCAATACTTACTATACATAAATAGCGTCTTTAAGTATTATTGATTTAAAAATCGGTTTGATTGCACCTTCTCTGCATAAATCAATCTTGGTTTTAAATTGAGAAATTAAATATTCACGTAACTCGAACTTTTTGTCATAAAGATTTGCTGTATTGTCATCAAATTCAACAATAATATCAATATCACTTTTCTCTGTCTGTTCTTCTCTTGCATAAGATCCAAATATTCCTATCTTAATTACATCGTATTTTATTTTGAAAAAGGTTTTATTGTCCCTTAAATAATTCAATATATCAGTTCTTGAAAACATTATTACTTTTTTTTATTTTATATCTTTATTTATGGCAAATTTAATGAATTTCCCTGAATATTCATAAAATCCCGATTTTTTTGTCGGCATGGAGCATAACGGACAAGTGTAAAAACCGTTTTAATGTTTTTTTGCACAATGTGTGTGCCTTGCATGAGCAGAGCACACCCGTAGTAAGCTCTATAAAAAGTTCAAAAGTACAAATAATTTGAGTGTGTAACAAAAAAGGGGTAAATAAACAACATCATTTTGTCAATAAGAAATGGCTCTATTCTAAAATATGGTTGATGGCTTGTTACAACATAATTAATTATTAGCATGTTACAAAATGTGTTTTATATGGTTCAATTTAAGCATATGCCCATAGATACTGTTATCTTTAATATGAACCATCAACCGTTTTATAGAATAGAGCCTAATAAATTAATAAATATTTTTGCTACGGAGTAGCTGACTGTTTATAGAAACAAATATTATTATTAACCAAAAGCTCCGAAGGAGCGTCCTGTAAATATGGCAAACACATATTCACAAATGTATGCTCAAATTGTTTTTGCATAATGGTATGAATAATTATCAGGGCGCTCCGCTGGAGCTTTGTTCTTTTTGATAATTATTTGCTATTTGTTTTAGTTTTTAAAAAGTCAACTGTTTGCAAAAACTCCACAAGCCTTTCTTTATTTGAAAATGTTTTTTTCAAATAGGAGCGGCTAATTTCAATAATTGTTTCTATATATGGTTTTTTATCTACCATTTATAAAATTAAAATAATACCGCAAAAATACATTTTATTTTTTAATCTTTTTTGAGTAAAAAGTTTATCTTTTCTATTGTTTTTTTACTTTGGATTATAGTAGTATGCTCGATATAAAAATAACGGTTTAAACTAAGAAACGACGAGCATTTACTTGCAGTCGGAGTCAAACCGCTACAAAGATAATTTATTATTGAATGTGTAAAGTTACACGTTACTGCCTAGTTTTTGCCAAACGTGTGTTAGTGCCTGTGCTTTATTTGTCAGTCAATGATTATAAGATTTCCTGTTGCTATACTTTTTGTGTCTTGTTTCAAGTCATAAAAATAAATGCTTGCATTTAAATCTTCTTTATTGATTTTCATTTCTTCTCCACATATACACCTTCACTTCGTAATATTCTCCTTATTGTATGTCTTTGCATTTTGATTTTTTTGGCAATTTTTCCAATCGGCATTCCTTGTGTATAAAATTGACATATATGAATGTTTCTTTTTTTAATTTTATCTTCCTTTATTTTGCTTAAAGGTTTACCGGCGTATCTAACAATATCACAGACGGATGTTTTATTTAACCCAGTTGCTTCTGTTGCTACTTTAGAATTTTTATTTTCTTCTATTAATTCAATAATTTTTTTATTTCGCTCATTTCTGAATAGCAAACCAGGTAAGCGTGATATTCCAATACGACTGACGGCATAATAAACAGTGGTTTCACATAATTCCAATTCTTTTGCAATATCAGACATTGATTTTCCATCCGAATATAATTGACAAATTGTTTCATCGCGCTTCCTTATTTTTACATTCTTATATTTCTTTATTAATAATCCTCTTGCAATAAGTACTGTTTTAACAGTTTTTGAACAACGATTAAGCTGCTTACAAATATCTTTAACCGATTTCCCTTGTTCAAACAAATTTATTATTTGCTGATCTCTTTTCTTTTTTTCAAAATTAAAAACAAACTCATTCCGAATTTTTAAAACGCTATCAACCTGGCTCCTGCTTATTTGTAACAAATGTGCTATGTCTAGAGATGAAAGCCCTTGCTTATACAAATTCACAATCTTAATATGTTTTTCTTCTCCAAAATTTCTTGAAGTTTTCATTTTTATTTTATTTTCGTCAATAATTCATTGTGCTGACTGTATGTTTTTCTAAGGATTGGCAAAAACGACGTTTGGCGGTATGAAAAGTTGCCGATTTCGAAGCACTGTCCTGTCAAAATACACGAAAGTTTAGTAGATGCAGAAACGCTGAAACCCGCACTGTCCCGGCAATAAAATATACCGCCTGTTATGCACTGGCGGTTCTTGTCTATCGTTTTAGTTTCTTTCATTTGCTATGTTAGGACAAGTAAATGCAAGTTATTTTTTTACAACTTTCTTTACCTCCCATTTGTTCTTATCAATATTGCATAAGTGTTTATTAAATCTGTCCTCATGCACTGCCACACAAAGCAAATTTGTTGCTCTTGATAATCCAACATAAGCCATTTTTAATGATTCTTTTACATGTTGTCCTGCATTCGTTGAAATTGGTTTTCCCAAAAATTGATCTGCCAATCTTTGTGATTCATAAGACTTAGCATTATCTCCTCTTCCATCTTGATAATAATATGATTCCAAATAAAGTGTGGCACAATGTGTTTGCCCTTTAGTTGAATGTATTGTGGAAACTTCCATGTTTAAATTATCAACTTGTAAAAGATTTGGATTATTTTCAATTATATTTTCTTGTTTTTGACATATACTTTCAGAAATAAACTGCGTGCTTTTATTTATTTCTTTGCCAAAAATTCGTATAAAAATAGACATGTATAATTTTGTTTCATTCCATACTTCTTCGATTTTGTTCCGGATAATGCCAATAGACCAATTATAAAGATGGAGTTTTAATGTTTCATAATTATTTGTTGATTCTAATAAATCCTTATCTTTTAAATATGCCAAAAGGGTTCTTTTGGTAAAGTATCTCTTTTTTTCATCCTCTATTTCTTCTAAGCGTAACACTTTTAAAAATGCATTCAGAATATTTTTTCTTATTGGTTCAAGAGTTTGCTTTCTATTATCGAAATATAGTAAGTAGCTTTTTAAACAATTATAATCTTGCTTAGGTTTGTGTTTATTCTTTTCAAATTTTGAATGATAATCCACTAAACGAATTTTTGCCAAATCGTCTTTTTCTTCCCGCGTATTCCATTCGGTACTCCATGAAATTACCTTAATGGGATATCTATCGAGATCAACTAATTTGTCATTTTGCTTGTAAGTTTTCACAATGTCCGAAAAGAAAGGGATTACATCTTTAATAGTGTCATTATTATAAAGTAATATGTGTGGTTTGAGATCACCACTCCGTAAGCCGACTATTTCAAATGTTTCATTTCTATATAAAGCAAAGTAATTTAATACATCTGCAATAGGCTTGCTCAATCTCTGACTGCCTTTTAAAGGCAAGACTAATTCTCTGTCTTTCCATATATCACTTACTTTAACAGAATTAAAAATGGCCTGATTTTTATCACCAATACGTTGATAAATCGAAATGCTTTTTCCTCCATCATGAAAAATACTTTCAAGAAGGTTATATTGATGTTCATCCATGTCCTGCATTTCATCAACAAAAACATAACGAAACCTTTTTTGTAAAAGAGTTTTTACTAATGGGATTTCTTGAATGTAGCTTTTTCCCAAACAATATGCGTAATCATACGAAATTATCCCACTGCCTAAAACTTCCTCAATTATTAATTTTAGTCCGATAAATTTAGGATTAGTATTCGTTTTAAGAATAGTTTTATGACTAAATGATGAATTAATTGTATCGGTTGTAAAATCGTAATATAAACTTTTAACATCTTTTTCAATAAGTTCCGCGCATATTATACTTTCCGTTTTGTTTTGAATTTTTGCTTCATCTTTCGCTCTATCAATATGTCGACCATAAAACCATTTTGTGGGTTGTTCGAATTTTTTATTCCATGCAATTCGCTGAAAGTTTCCCCATAATCTTTCTTCATATTTTCCTTTATCAATCCAACCAATTCTTACATTCAAAATATTATGTCCATAAGGAATAGCTAAAAACTCATCTGTAAAACTTTGTATTGTTCCTATAAAATTCGGATATGAAAAAAGTTTTGGACAATGTTTTTTAATTTTATGAATTATCTCGTCAATAGCTGAATTTGTATGTGATAAAACAAGTATTCCTGAACCATCCTCAAATGGCAGTTTTCTCTCTAATATCAAAAGTTTAGCAAGTAAAGCCGTTGTTTTACCGCTACCCGGAACGGCTTGCAAATCTATTGTTTCAAAATTACGAATAAAGGTTTTTCTTTCTTCGTCAAAAAACTTACCCACTGGAAGAAGAATACTTTCCGCAAAAAGAATATCCTCATCGGTTATATTAATAACCTGCGGCATATTGAATAGCTTTTACAAGGTAATTAATTGAATCTGTCGCATCTTCTTTATTGATGTTTATTCTTTTGGCTGTTATTGTTCCATTTTCAAAATCGCTTAAATCCTTATCAATTAAATTTGCAATTTGATATGCAATTTCTGTTTTCTTTAATCCTTTATTGATTAATTTTTCTGCAAGTGATTTTTCAAAATCAGTATTCCAATCTGTACCTGTATGGATTGCTTTTACAACTTCTTGAAAAATTGCTGACAGACTTGTTGATTTGAATAATGAATATTCTAAAGTCCAGTTAGGAGCAATAAAATATTTTACATTTTTTTCAGATTTGGCGGTTAAATCAATTATTTTCCGGTCAGTTTCTGCTTTAACGGTTGTTGCAACTCTTTTTTCATAAATAAATTCACCTGTTGCATCTTTTTTTCTATCATAATCTCTAATATCAGAATCTGTAAGCACAGCAATATGATTTATCATATCGGGGTCAACTTTCCGAAGGAAAATATTTGCATATCTATTAAAAGCAAGATTTCCGACATTAACAATCGAAACGCCTTTTTCGGTTAAATTAATTCCGATGCTCTTTGCAATGCTTGGAATAAGTATCTCTTCTGCCCAACCTTCAACAAGTATAACTCCTTTTGCAAAGAATAAATTTGCCTTTGTTGTGTCAAGAAATTTTTCTAAAAACTTATAATCGTTGGAATCCAGTTTTGTGTAATCTGAACCCATTGGGAAAGCATTACTATTATTGCAGATAATTAAGTTTTCAAGTTTAACTTTTGAGGCAAGATTAGGACTGTGCGTTGTTAATATTAATTGTATTGTATCCAGTCGTTGTAATGTTTCAATCACCTGCATTTGAGCTTGTGGATGCAAATGGGCTTCCAACTCTTCAATTAGCCCTAAACGTATTCCTGTCCAGTTTTCCTTACCAAGATGAAGCAATTCGGCTGCCATACATAGTCTGTTTAGTGTACCCAAGCCCGGATTTGGTTCATCTTTGAGCATAAGAGTTAATTTTTCTAATATGCTTTTTATTTCCCCTTTGGCAGTTTCAAATTCTGTTTCATTATTTTTACTGTAAAACTGCTTAATATAACCATCAATTTTGTCCTTGATTACCTTACCTTCTTTGTTTTCGTTCAATTCTCCTGTAAAGTATTTTTTAAGATTGTTATTAAATTCATTAAATATAACAACAAGCTCGTGATCCTTTTCCTTGCCCTTAAATGCTTCGTCTCCAATCAAAATTTGAGATAATCTCGAATTCTTTTTTGCTATTAATTCATTTTCGGCATCACGTAATGGTTTAAGATAAGTGGCTTTCAAATATTCTCTAGCTTCTGCTGTCAGTTGATAACCATCTTCATCTACACCAGCTTTTACATCACTTGGAAATATTTTATCTCCTTTCCGTTTTACATCCAAATTTACTTTTAAATAAGGTTCAGCTTTTTCACCAGTTCCAGTCCATCCAAGCCATTCGGTGAAGTTTTTTGCTTCATCTGGAGAAAGATTATCAAATTGGATTTCTATTCTGAAACGATTAGACTTATTATAGAAGTCGTTATGTTCTATCTTAATGTATTCATAACTGTGTGTTTTCAGCACCAATTTTATTGCATCAATAATGGCAGACTTACCAGAATCGTTTTCTCCAATAATTACATTTAAACCTTTTGTAAAATTTAAATTTAAATTCGGTGGATTGTCAGGATTAAAATCTCCTTCTTCGCCGAATTTTCTATAGTTCCAAAGTTTTAAGTTTGAGATATACATGTTATTTTTTGCTTTCTTATATTTTTTCTAAAGACTATATGCCTTCCTTTCTGCCTTCAACTCCCCTTTAAACGCCCTTTGGCTCAAACTCCCATACAAATTTTCCAATTCCTGCAAACTGTTTTTGTATTGCTCTTTCAGTATTTCGGTTTTGGTTACGATGTTGGCAAATTGGGTTTGGAGTTCTTTGGGTGGTTTTATCATTTTTATTTTTTCAAATCCACCTTTCGTTAAAATTTTCTTCATTCCATTTGATGCAGCATTTTGAACATAGCTTTTTGAAATTTTAAAAAGCCAATACAAATACAATGGAGAAACTCCATCATTTGGTTGAATGGCATTGATTTGTTGATTGAAAGAAACTTTTCTATTTGTTAAAGCAGCCCTTCCAACAGATTCAATGCTTCCTGCAATGCAAGCAACAAGCAATGCTCCGCTTTCAACTGTTCTTGCATTTTTCAATCCTGTCTCTGAAAGATATTCAACTGCACTTGTGATATAAATGTTTTCGCTTGTGATGTTATCAGTTTTAATCCATTCAATAAATTTAGAAGAATAATTTTCAGGATTATTTCTTGGTGGTGTGTTTCCTGTTATTATTTCCCCGAAATATTTCAATTCAACTTTATCCCACTTTTTCCTATTTGTAGTTGTATCGCCAAACATTTCCAAAAAAGTGCTTTTTAAAAATTCATCAAGCAGGGCAATGCTTTGTTTGCGCTGTTCAATAAGCGTTTCAGCTTTACTTAAAATATTGGCTATTTGAATTTGCTCGGGGATAGAAGGAACGGGAACAAATATTTTTTCAATCCCTGTATTAGAAATTGCAGATTGAATTGCTCCAGTGCATAATTTATTTTTTTGTCTTAGAAAAGAATTGTTTTTTAAAAACTGTATCAAATAATTTCCATGCAGAATATTTTCATCAGGTTTATGAACTGAAAAACCTGTTGACACAATAATGCCATCAAGCATTTTATCAATTTGTAATACTTTAGTAGTGTTCACCATTTTGGCAAACAGAATATCACCTTCACTCACTATAATATCTGCTCTTGATGGTTTGCTTTTATAAGTTACTTCTTCAAAACTCAAACCTTCGTCTTTCAAATCGCCAGTAGATAAATATTTCTTCACACCATCAAATGGCTGAACTCTTTTACCTGAATAATGGGCAATATCTGTGAGTTTTAATTTTGTCATTTTACTAATTCAGTCAGTTCTTCCAACCCTTTGTTAATGCTTGTTTCAATCGCAGAAAGATTTTTCAAAATCACTTTCGGCTTTTCATAAATTACTTCTTCGTAAACTTCTTCTTTGTATGTGCTTAAATTCAAATCATAATCTTTTTCTACAATTTCTTTTTTGCCAACAAAAAAGAAATTATTTTTTCTATCAGTGTCGGTTTTTTCGTTTCGTGTTTTGTATCTCTGAACAATATCGGGCAAATCACTTTCTGTAATTTTACTTCGCTTATCATCTAATGTGTATCCATCCGCCTTCATGTCGTAAAACCAAACATTGGTTGTTTCACCACCTTTTGTAAAAATCAAAATGGCAGTGCTTACACCTGCATACGGCTTAAACACTCCGCTTGGCATTGCTATAACCGCTTTCAATTCGGTTTTTTCTATTAATAACTTTCTCAATGCTTCAAATGCTTTACCGGAATTTTGTATTACACCGGATGGAACAATCACAGCAGAAGTGCCACCCATTTTCAGCATAGTAAAAATGCGTTCAACAAATAACAATTCTGTTTTTGTGGTTGGTAATTTCAAGCTTTCATTTATATCGCCTTTGTCAATATTGCCCGTGAATGGTGGATTTGCCATTATAATGTCGTATTGACTATCCTCATTGTAACTCTTACTCAATGTGTCTTTATAATCAATTCGTGGTTCATCAATACCGTGCATCATCAGGTTCATCAAGCCCAATCTAACCATTGTTGTATCAATATCAAAACCATAAAAACTATCCTGTAAAATATCTTTAACTTTTTCAGTTAGTACAGCGCTCATGGTTGCCCGCTCAAATCCATCTTCATCTTTAATCAGTTTCCCTTTATCTTTTTTACGAACTAAATCTGTGAGAATGTATTGATATGCTCCCAATAAAAAACCACCTGTGCCACATGCAGGGTCTGCAATACGTTGACCTAATTGTGGCGCAACCAATTCAGCCATGAGTTTAATAATATGGCGTGGCGTTCTGAACTGTCCGTTCTTTCCGGCAGTTGCAATTGCACTTAAAAGCATTTCATAAACATCGCCTTGTATGTCTTGGAAAGCTTGTCCTCCCTCACTTGCATCTTTTTCTATTTCTATAAAAAGTTGTTCAATAATGTTTATGGCTTCCACCAATAAAGATGCTTTAGGCATTATAAACACTGCGTTAGCCATGTGCTTTGTAAATGGCGAGGTTTCCCCGTTCAATTCTTTTAAAAACGGAAAAACTTTTGTTTGTACATGCAGCAACATTTCATCGGCTGGCTTGTGTTTGAACACAGTCCAACGTAATTCGTTTTTGTCAACTTCTTCGTTGCTGCCCGGAACTTTAAATTTTCCTGTGAATCTTGAATTATATTTTTCTCTTGTGAAATCAGCATCTCTTTCACGTTTCGCTTCCAAATCATCTAAGCGTTTCATAAAAATGAGATAGGTTATTTGCTCAATGGCAGTAAGCGGATTGCTTATACCACCACTCCAGAAGTTATTCCAGAGTTTAGCGATGAGTGATTTTAACGTTGAGTTATTTTGTAACATTTAATTATTTTATTTGACTTTGCCATTTTCCCGGCATCAGGAAAATAATAAAAGGCATTTTGTTATTATTTTTTTCCTTCAATTCGTTTTATTTCTTTATCAAAATCGGATATATAATTTTGGTCTTGAGTTTTTCTAAAAACCTCAAATTCTTTTTCCGCTTTTAATTTGGCTTCCAATGCAGTTACTTTGCCTTTATCTTTCAGTATCGGGTACTTTGACAATTCTAAAAACTGATGCAGGAATTTAGTCCAGTCTTCCATCTTCATCAGTATTTGACGTTCTGCATTGTTCTCTGCTAAATCCAGATAAGCAGAAACAATTCGGTTTAATTCCTTTATGTGATTTTCGTTAAGATAATTTTTAGCAATGTTAATGTCGGTTTTCAAAATTTTCCCTTCAGGTGCCTGCTTCCAATTAGTTAAACCCATGAAGATTTTTTTTGCATCGGCAGAAGTATAAATTATTTCTGCTGCTGTTTTTCCTGTAATTGCCCAATGTAATTTGTTTTGAACAGAAGCAAAAAAATCCTTTGTTACCGGTGCATTTTTATCGTAATTGGAAGAGAGTGCATAAATATCGGTTATTTTTTGGTAGAAACGCCTTTCGCTTGCTCTTATCTCCCGAATTCGTTCAAGCAGTTCATCAAAATAATCTTTGCCGAAATATTTTCCTTGCTTTAGCCGTTCATCATCCAGAACAAATCCTTTAATAATAAATTCACGAAGGGTTATTGTTGCCCAAATTCTAAACTGGGTTGCCTGATATGAATTAACACGATAACCAACTGCTATTATAGCATCAAGGTTATAAAAAGAGGTAAGATAATTTTTACCGTCAGAGGCAGTTGTTTCCATTTTGGAAATAACTGAACTTTCCTGTAACTCTCCACTTTCAAAAATGTTTTTCAGGTGTTTATTTATAGCAGGCACTTCAACTCCAAACAATTCTGCCAATCGTTTTTGTGATAACCAAAAGGTTTCGTTGTTATAGACTACTTCAATATTTACATTGCCTTTAGGTGCTTTATAAAAAATAATATCGCTTTTATCGGGTGAATTCTTTTTTGCCATTTTATGCTGCTGTTAATTTTTCTGTAAACTTTAATATTTCATCAATCTCTTTTGGATTGAAAACTCCTCTGATGCCTTCAGGATGTAGCAAAGTGAACGGAGATTCAATTAAATTTTTTCTTGTCAGTACTTCGTTCTCAATTATGAATTTACGAAGCAAATCTAAAAACTGCAACTGTCGGCTTGTAAGATAAGTATGCTTGGCAATAAAATCATCAAATGCTTTTGAAACTGTTTCAGGAAATGATTGTAAAATTTCAATTCCTAAAATATGTTTAATGAATTGCACAAACACCGCTTTGCGATGGTTGTAAACTCTCCTCAATAAATCAATCGTAATGTGTGGATGTTCATTGTGAAGTTCTTCTGCTAACTGTTCGGCTTCTGTTTCACTTATTTCGTGTCCTTCTTTTAGTTTTTGTAAAATCGGATTTGCCAAAACCAATTCATTTACTTTTTGCTCTACCAACTCACGATATTTTGCAACACTTAATGCCTGGTGTTCGGGTCCAAACTCTATAAATTCCTTTTCGCTTACAAGGTCTTTGAAATTAAATTTTACAGGGGCTAAAGGAATTACCGCTTCACGAAATTTCATCAATGGTGAAAGTTTCTGAATCAGTTCGTCAAATTTTTCTTCAGTGATTGTTGCCCAAAAATTATTTGTCTGTGCTTGGCAAATGAGTTGTTCTTCTCTTGCAACTATGTTCACACTTAAAGGAAGTTCGCCTAATTCTTCAATGATACTTTCTTTCAGTGTTTCAAATTTTTCTTTTTCATCTGCTAAATGTGCAAGCGAAACTTCAACAATATCTTTTTCAAAACGCATCGCTTTAAAGTCAGCATCGGCAACGGTTCTGAACAATGGTTTAACAACTCCTTCTAAAAATTCAATCTTGTCTTGTGAGAGATTGTTCCAAAAGTTTTCATCTTCTAACCGTTGCAACTCATGTTTGGCTTCCATTATCACTACTGAGTTTTGTGGAAGCGTTGTAATTTGTATTTTCAGTTTTTGAATTTCCTTTTCTGCAATTTCTGTTTCACTTTGTGTTTGTGCTTCTTCAATTTTATCAAGGCGAACACCAAACAGGCGAACAGGCAAAGGAATTTGTGGTTTCAATTCTTTACCTCTTGGATTGAGTTTGAAATATTCAAAGTTGTCCCAACAGTCAAGAATGAGGAACGAATCTTTTTGTGTACACCAAGGTTTTATTTTTTCAGATTCAAGCAAACGAGTTCCTCTGCCTATCATCTGCCAAAACTTTGTGTAGCTGTAAACAGGTTTTGCAAAAACAAGATTTGTAATTTCTCTTATGTCTATGCCTGTATCAAGCATGTCCACACTCAAAGCAACACGAGGCATATCGTTGTTGGTGAATTGGTCAAGCAACCCGCCTTTGCCATACACACGAGGGTCTTCGCTTACAATCACCTTTGCCAATTCGCCTTTGTATTCGGGATAAAGCGAATCAAAAATTTCTTCCATTCGTCTTGCATGTGCTATTGTCATGCAAAAGAAAATTGTTTTGCCGGGCAAAACTCCATTTGCATCTTTGATAGATTCCTCCATAAACTCCCGAACTATCAAAGCGTTTGTTCCCCGATTGATTACTTTTTTTTCAATCTCTGTTCCTTCGTAATTTATTTCTTCAATTTCTTTACCTTCTATAATCAAATGCTGTTGGTCTTCCAAGGAAATTGTCCGTTTACTGATTCCTTCGGCTTGAAATTTTGTTTTAATTTTCATTACCTGGAAGTTGCACAGGTAAGGTGGAATATGGTTCACCGCTTCATCATACGAATATGCAAAAGTTGGTACTCCATCTTCGGTTTCAAATAACTGAAAAGTGTTGTGGTCAATTACATCAGTTGGCGTTGCTGTCAAACCCAAAGTGATTGTATTGAAATAGTCTAAAATTTCCTGGTAGGTGTTGTAAATGCTTCTGTGGCTTTCGTCCACTACAACCAAATCAAAGAAGTGAGGCGATAAAGTTTTTACTTCATCACGAATGATGTTTAACATACTTGGGTATGTTGAAACATAAATTCGTTTGTCGGTTGCAATTTCTTTTTCATAAGGTTTGGGAAATCTTGGTTCGTTTGGCAAATACTCTTTAAAAGCATCAAGTGTTTGATTTTGCAAAGCAATTCTATCAACAAGAAATAAAACTCTTTCTGCCCAACCTGCTCTCATGAGTGCATCCACTAATGCAATGCACACACGTGTTTTACCCGTTCCGGTTGCCATTACCAATAAAAATTTTCTTTTACGTTTTTCAACGGCTTCCATCACAGCACGAATGGAACGGATTTGATAATCCCGTCCTGCAATTTTTGTATTGATGAGTTCACCTGCTAAACTTTTCCGTGCCTTACGAATGTATTGGTAACGTTCCAAGTCATCACGGGTTGGAAACCCGTGAACTTTTTTTGGTGGGTAGTTATCTAAGTCCCAAAAATAAATGTCGTGTCCGTTGGTGTAAAAACAAAAGGGGAGTTCACCGCCTTGAGTCGTCTGAATGTTGTAGCAATATTGCTTAGCTTGTTCTCGTCCAACGGCAGCATCAACAGAAGTTTTCTTAGCTTCCACAACTGCAAAAGGTTTTCCGTCTTTTCCAAGTAAAACATAGTCGCTGAATTGATGACCGGCATAAGGAGTTGGAGCTTCCTGCACAAGATTAGAATCAATAATAATATCAAATTCTTCAATTACCTGAGTTCGGTCAGCAACATTCCATCCGGCTTTTTTCAGTCGCTGGTCAATGATTTCTTTTCGTGTCAGTTTTTCGTTTTTCAATGCACTAATTATTAAAAATTCAAATATACCTTTTTATTTCTGAGCGGTGGCAAAAAATGGTTCTTTTGATTTTGCCGAAGCGTTGGCTTTGTGTGTCGGGACAAAAGCAAATGTGCAATTTGTGCGGCTGGATAAAATTGTTTTTAAAAAATGTGCGTTGGGCAAAAAATAAAAAACATCGGGTCGGCTTGAGTGTCGGCTTTCCTGTCTTGTCAATATTTCGTTTTTCTGTCCTTTCACAATGGTTTACTTTTCAATTTTTCTATGTCGTTGTCTGTTTCCTACACTTGGCGCTAACTCGTTTATAACATCGGAAAAACCGTTTTAATACACAACCTGTTGGTCGGACATGTACAGTTTTAACCATTTATTATTTTAGGTAAAAATACATAAATAATTTCACAAATCATCAAAAGGCGATTTCATTTTTTGTAAACTTTTTGTACTCACATGGGTATTCACCCCGTTAAATAAACATTTCAAAATATATTACAATTCGTGATGTGCTATTTAGTGTCTATCCATAAAGTCAGTGTCTGAACTATAATGTTCGAGTTTGAGGCATGCGAAGTTTTGAAAACCAAGGAATTTACTATAGTAAATGACTGTTTTCAAAACAAGCATAACGAAAAAATCGGACATTATAGACAGACACTATTTAACGGGGTAAATCAGCGTCTATTTTTTTGTCATTGCTAATCTTCGTACATCGTTGTCTAATTTCCAGCAATCTTTTCCAGAATTTTTTCAGTTGCCCCTACCCTATTTTCAACAAATGTTTTGGCAATATTTGAAGCATTATTATAAAAAGTTTCGTTTTCTAACAACGTATCAAATTGTTGTTCAAGTTCTTTAGCGTTATTAATGCAAAATGCTCCTTTTTCGGAAATTAAGTTCACAGCTTCCGAAAATTTTTTATAATTCGCACCAAAAACAACAGGTAAACCAAAAACTGCAGCTTCTAAAATATTATGAATTCCTTTGCCAAATCCACCTCCTATGTATGCGATATTTCCATATTTATAAAGCGACGAAAGCATGCCAACATTGTCAATAACAAGAACTTTTGCAATTTTTAAGTTACTTTGTTTTGCTTGCGAAAATCTAACAATTGGAATTGTAATATTTTTTTCTAACCTACCTAAACCCGATTCCTTAATTTCGTGAGGTGCAATAATAAATTTAATATTTTGAGGTGCTTTGTTAATAAATGGAATTAACACATCTTCATCTTGTTGCCATGCCGAGCCAATTACAATAATTCTATATCCATCTGAAAACTCCTGAACTTCAGAAATATTTTTACAATTTGTTGCAATTTCGTAAACTCTGTCAAATCGTGTATCACCGGCAATTGTAACATTGTTCACATTAATTGATTTAAGCAAAATTTCAGATTCTTCGTTTTGCACAAAAATATGTGTAAAAGTTTTAAGTATTTTTCGATACCAGCTTCCATACCATTTAAAAAACATTTGTTCTTTGCGAAAAATTGCAGAAATTAAATAAACAGGCACGTTGTTTTTGTGAAGTTGATTTAAAAAATTGTACCAGAACTCATATTTTATAAACACAACCTTTTGGGGCTTAACAATGTTCAAAAATTGTTTCACATTTTTATTTGTGTCTAATGGTAAATAAAAAACCCAGTCGGCACCGTTATAATTTTTTCGAATATCATATCCCGAAGGCGAAAAAAATGTAAGTAAAATTTTATGATTTGGCTCAATTTTGCGGTAATCTTCAATAACAGGTCGTCCTTGTTCAAACTCGCCTAACGAAGCACAATGAAACCAAATAATGTTTGAATTTTTACCAATAGCAATTTTTAATTTTTCAATTAAGTTTTTTCTTCCCTCAAGCCATACTTTTGCTTTTAAATTATATGGCGACGCACAAACAATGAGCAAATAATATACTCTGATTAAAATATTATAAACAAACTGCATAATTAGATTTTGTCCATAAAGTTAAAAAATAGCCACTAATTGCACGAATTTACACAAAAAAATTAGTTTTAATTCGTGAACTTAACGCAGAACTCTCACGAATACCTTTAAAAATAAACATAAATATGAGTAAATTCGTGGCAAATGTATTTATTTTTTTTATTTGAGCGATATTATAGAAATACAATAATTAGTGCCTGTCCGTAAAGTCAAGAGTCTGAATTGTAATGCTCGAGTTTGAGGCTTGCGAAGTTTTGAAAATCAAGGAGTTTACTTATGTAAATGACTGTTTTCAAAACGAGCATAACGAAAAAATCGGACATTACAGACAGACTCTAATTAGTAATAATAATATTCATCGGGCATTCTGCGGTAAATTGGAATTACCCAACCAACTTTTATTGAAGTAAGAAAATCGAGTCTGCTTTGTGTATCTTTTTTCATTAAAGAGTAATCGTAACTACGTCCGCTTTTTGTAAATCCTTGATAAAATTCAAGTCCTGCATAAAAATTAAGCAATTGACTTTTACTAAAAAACATATAGCCAATAAATTCGGTTGAGCTAAAACCGTACGACATTTTATCGTACCCCTTTTTATAATCTCCTTTAATTTGAGGAACATTATTACCATCATTTTCAATACGAATTTTGTGCTGTAACAATCCACCACCGAGCATAAAAAGTATTCCGCTGTTTGGATTTCTTTTGCATAAGGGAAAAACTTTGCCTAACCTTGCACCTACAAAAAAACCACGTTCAAAAGTTCTTAATTTTGCAAACTCACCATATTCGTTAATTATCTCTCCATCGGAAGTTTCAATACTATCAAATAAATGAGTTGCATCGCCCCTTAACTTGCTTCCAAAAATATAATTTGCATTAAGTTCGAAAATAAAATTGCTTTTTAGTTTTAACATAAACGAGCCGCCAATATTAGTATTTGTACCATAGCGTTTTGCCATATCGCCACCGGGAAATTGTGTCATAAATGAGGATGTAAATAAAGGAACTGTAATAGCAGAATCAATACTTCGCTGCGATACAGCATAGTTTGATATCCCACTAATTAAAATAACAATTATTAACGAAACAATAAATAATTTCATGGCTCAAAGTTAATATTTAATTAAAATATTTGTAATTTTGATTTGTTAATTATTATTTGTAATTTTGAAAATGAAAATATACAAACTATTTATTCTGATTATTGCTTTAATCGTTGGATGTAACGAACAAAACAATAAAAATATTGAGTTGAAAGACTCAAATTCAACAATTATTAATTCTGAAAATATTCCTGATTTAATTAAAAATTTGCCAATAGGAATATCTGTAATTAATGAACCCGACACTATTTATGCTGAACTAAACAACAAACCAGAAAGCAAATACATTTGGCGACATACTACAATTATTAAAGCTTTATATAACAATTTACGAATAATTGAATTTGGTGCATATAACTTTAAAAATGATGAATGGAAATTAGGAAATTATACAAAAAAACCTTTTACTACTGAAGATTTTGACAAATGGTACTGTAAAAAGGGAAACGGGATAATAACTTTCGATTTTTGTAAAAGTGGAAAAATAAATAAAGGTGAAGAATACATTGACCCTTCAAACTATTCTATAAGAAATGACTCGCTTGTAAACCGCAATGGATTATGGTATTACATTGGCATTGATTCAGCCGGCAATAAATTTATGGGTTATGGAAAATACGTAACAGTTAACAAATTGAAAAATTAAGAAAACCTCTAAAAACTTAAGTTTCGAGTTTCGAGTTTCAAGTTTCGAGTTTCAAGTTTCGAGTTTCAAATTCCAGGAAGAATTGAAATTTTAAGATTGCTCATTACTTCTTTTAACCCTATTTATTAAATAAACTTAAATCCAAATAAAATTTCCGTTAATCTTTTTCGTTAATTTTGTTTAGCGTTTTCTATCTTTGAAAAAAACATTATTTGAAAATCTTATTTCTTATACTAATTTCCTTATTTTTTTCGGGCATAAGTTCAGCTCAATTACTTTCTACATTTCACAAAATTGAAGTTAAAAATATTGGCGACACATTAAAAATTGATAGTCTTGCAATTGTTCCCGAATCTGTGAGTATTTATTTAGGCAACGGAGATAAATTATCAGATAGTTTATTTTCAATAAATTTTGCAAAATCTGAAATTATTTTTAAACAAAATTACAATTTGCATGATATTACAATAACATACAGAACATTTCCTATTGATTTTAAAAAAACCGTTTTCCACAAAAATCCTCAACAAAAAATTATCACAAATGGAAGTAATACGATTCCATTTATATATAGGGTTTACGAAACAAATAAATTTGAGAACTTTGGCACCGACGAACTTATAAAACGTGGAAGTATTTCGCGTGGCGTTTCGTTTGGTAATAATCAGGATGTTGTAGTAAACTCAAACTTAAATTTACAATTATCCGGAAAATTAAGCAATGACTTAAATATTCTTGCTGCAATAACTGATAACAATATACCTATACAACCCGAAGGCAACACACAACAAATACAGGATTTCGATAAAGTGTTTATTTCTATTTATAACGAAACACTTAAACTTACTTTGGGCGATTTTGAACTTACAAAACATACTGGTAATTACATGCTTATGAATAGAAAAGCACAGGGAATTATTGTAACAAATATTTTTAAGTTAGGGAAAAAGAAAAATAATGTACTTAAAACAACGTTAAGTGGCTCTGTATCAAAAGGAAAATATTTTAGAATGACTTTTAATGGAACCGAAGGAACCCAAGGTCCTTATCGCTTAAAAGGTGCATTTAACGAGCCATACATTATTATTATTGCCGGTAGTGAAAGAGTTTATATTGATGGCAAACAACTTGAACGCGGGCAAGATTTTGATTATGTTATTGATTACAATACCGCAGAACTTAGTTTTACTGCAAAACAAGCAATAACAAAAGATAAAAGAATTATAGTAGAATATGAGTACAGCGATAAAAACTATGCACGTTTTATGCTCTTTTCGGGAAATGAATGGCAGTTTGGCAAAAATAAATTCTGGCTAAATGTTTTTTCGGAACAAGACAGCAAAAATCAAACTTTACAACAAAGTTTAACAGAAAGCGAAAAGGGAATACTTTCAAATGCAGGGGACAATTCTTCCTTAGCAGTAGTACCTTATGTAACACTTGACACTGTTTTCAGAAATGATGCAATATTTTATAAAATGCTTGATACACTTGTCAACTCAACCATTTACGATAGCATTTTTGAATATTCTACAAATCCCGATAGTGCCATTTACCGTTTAGGTTTCAGCTATTTGGGACAAGGAAAAGGAAATTATGTGCAAATAAACAGTTCGGCAAATGGAAGAGTTTTTAAATGGATTGCTCCTATTAACGGCACCCTACAAGGTGATTATGAGCCTGTGCGACAATTAATTGCTCCTCGTCGAAAAAATGTTCTTACCACGGGTGGCGATATTGCACTGTCATCAAAATTAAATTTCAAATACGAATTGGGAATAAGTGGCAACGACCAAAACACATTTTCTTCAAAAGACGATAACGACAATATTGGATACGCTTTTAAAACAGTTGTTGAACGAAAATTTTTACTTGGCGATACTACTAAAAACAAATTGCACATTAGCACACATTTTCAGAATGTTAATAAAAAATTTGACCCTGTGGAACGCTATCGTTCATCGGAATTTGAACGCGACTGGAACCTTACCGTATCAAACTCACGTCAAGATGAATTAATGGCAGGACTTAATTTCGCTTTTATAAGAAAAAATTCAAGCTCATTAAATTATGGCATTAATTATATGAATCGCGAAAATAATTTTACAGGAATTAAAAATGACCTGATTGGCTCTGCAAAATTTAAGGGTTTTAAAGTTGATGCTAAAGGAAGTTTTTTACAATCAAACGACACAACAAAGAACACAAATTTTTTAAGACATCGCATTTCTTTGCGAAAAGACTATAAATCAGTTTTTGCTGGCATTGCCGAAGAACAGGAAATTAATTTGTGGAAATATTCAAAATCAGACACTTTGTATTCAAACAGTTACAAATACGACCAATTTGAAGCATTTGCAGGACTTTCCGACTCATCTGCCAACCCAATATCATTTAACTATAAAAACAGAAAAGATTATTTACCTAATAGTAAAAGTTTTAATTACGCTTTAAATTCTCAGGATTTTAATTTATCGGCATCATTAACAAAAAACTCAAAAAACTCTTTAAACACAACTCTCACATACAGAACACTAAACATTATTGATTCAACTTTAACAAATACTGTTCGCGAAAATAACTTTACAGGACGATTAGAACATTCAATAAAAATATATAAATCACTTTTAACAATTAACACAATTTATGAAACAGGTAGCGGATTAGAAGTAAAAAAAGAATTTTCGTATCTCGAAGTACCTACCGGACAAGGGGTTTACACATGGACTGATTACAATAGTAACGGAACTAAAGAACTTGATGAATTTGAAGTTGCAATGTTTCAGGATCAGGCAACTTACATTAGAGTATTTACTCCAACAAACGAATACGAAAAAGTTTTTAACAGTAAAATAACTCAAGTGGCATACTTGAAACCCGAAACTGTTTGGGGAAATAAAAAAGGAATTAAAAAATTCGTTTCCCGTTTTTCGGAACAATTAGCATATAACATTGATAATAAACACAAATCGCAAAATATTTTAGATAGAATTTCGCCTTTCTCTAACAATGTTCCCGATTCATTATCGCTTGCACAAAACAAAAACATTAGAAATACTTTTTCATTTAACCGAACAAATCCAAAATATGGAATAGATTATTTATATCAAAACACACAAGGCAATTTGTTATTATTGAATGGAAATGATGTCCGTAATTTTATTCAACATTCTGTACAATTCAGGATTAACATTAGTCAAAATATTAGCACAACCAGCTCTATATCCGATGGCAATAAATCTTTTACGTCTGAATATTTTAGTAACAAAAATTATAAATTACATTTGAATACCGGGGAACTTTCTTTTAGCATTCAACCTTCTACTTCTTTTAGATTTACAACAAATGGAAAATACACTAACAAAGTTAACACATCAGGAAACGAAACCGCAAAATTAACAAACGCTGGATTCGAAATCAGATACAATGTTGTTGAAAAAGACAATTTGTCATTTAAAGCCGATTATATTCACATTTTATACAAAGGCGAAACCTCATCACCAGTTGGTTACGAAATGTTAGAGGGTTTACTTGCCGGAAATAACGCAACTTGGCTCGTTCTGTATCAAAGAAATTTATCAAATTCATTACAAATAAGTATCTCGTACAACGGAAGAATTTCGCAAGACTCTAAAGCTGTGCATATTGGCACCGTACAAATTAGAGCTTACTTTTAAAAACAAAGTTACAAAGTTTGATTACAAAGTGAGAAGCTAAAACAATAAATAGTGTCTGTCCATAATGTCCGATTTTTTCGTTATACTCGTTTTGAAAACAGTCATTTACTACAGTAAACTCCTTGGTTTTCAAAACTTCGTATGCCTCAAACTCGAACATTATGAATCAGACACTGATTTTATAGACAGGTACTATATAGTGTTTGTCCATAATGTCAAAGATTTTCAAAAATGAAAGCCCAAAACCTCAAGATCCAAGTCTCAAATCCCAAGCCCCAAACTTGGAATTTGGAATTTGGAGCTTTATACTATTATTACGATATTATAGACAGGCACTATATAGTCTTAAAAAATCGAGTTTTTTTTTAACTTTTGTAAAAGAAAAAAATTATTGATAATTTTCGGAAAAATTAAACATGAACAAATTTATTGTAATTCTTCTTACAGTTTTTATTGCAACAGGTTGTGTAACATCTAAAAAACTATATCAAAAAGGACGTTACGACCAAGCATTGCGTAAATCGGTAAAAAAACTTCGTGGAAATCCCGAAAAAACTAAGGAAATAAATATACTCGAAAAAGCATTTAATTCAGCAAACGAAGCGAACAATAACAGAATAAAATATTTAAAAACAGAAGGTAAGCCCGAATCATGGAACGAAATTTTTTCGAATTATTCATTTCTTAAAGACAGACAAGAACTAGTTAGAACTGTTCTCCCATTAAAAGATGGTAGCAGGGTAATTGATTTTCCTATAATAGATTACGATAACGAAATTGTTAATGCTAAAAAAAATGCTGCTGAATATTTTTATGTTCATGCCAAAAATCTTTTATCGTCAAACAATAGATTTAAAGCCCGTGATGCATATTTCGAATTAAAAAAAGTTAAAGAATATTATAACACTTATCAGGATGTTGATAAATATATCGAACAAGCTAGATACATGGGCATTACAAAAGTTTTACTTAAATTCGATAATAATACAATTATAAAATTACCTCCACAATATTCCAAAGAGTTACTTGATTTTAATACAACTCGATTAAATAGTGAATGGGTTAATTACTATGTAAAAAGTGAAAACATGAATTTCGATAACATAGTAAATGTAAATTTAAAAATAATTGATATTTCGCCCGAAAAACTTAAAGAAAAAGAAAGTGTGCAAACTAAAACTATTCAGGACGGAACTGAGTATCAACTCGACCAGCATAATAATGTTATAAAAGATTCGCTCGGTAACCCAATAAAAATTCCACGTATGGTTAATATTTCCTGCAAAGTGTTAGAAATATTACAACAAAAAGCAGCACATCTTGAAGGACAATTAGAGTATTCAGATAATTCAGACAAATCTTTAATTACTTCGAAACTAATAGCATCTGACTTCTTTTTTGAAAACAGAGTTGTAACTGCAAATGGTGATTTAAGAGCATTAGATAACGAAACTGCAAAATTAATTGGTAAACCACCCCTACCATTTCCCGATAATATTCAAATGGTTATGGGTGCAACCGATGTTTTCAAAAAAGTTATGATTGACGCTTTAATTGAAAATAAGTATATTATAAAATAATGCTTATAAATCAAAAAAAGTTAACAAATAATACAGAAAAAGCTGTATTAATAAGTGTTATTCATAAAAATCAAAACGAAAAACAAGTTAAAGAATTTTTAGATGAATTGGAGTTTTTAGCATTAACTGCCGGTGCTGTTACTGTAAAAAAGTTTATTCAAAGAATTGCCGAATTCGACTCTCGTACTTTTATTGGAAAAGGGAAACTTGATGAAATAGCAAAATTTATTAATGAGAAAGATATAACCTTAACAATATTCGATGACGAATTAAGTGGTTCGCAATTAAAAAATATCGAAAATGTGTTAAAGTGCAAAGTGTTAGACAGAACCAACCTTATACTTGATATTTTTGCTGCCCGGGCAAAAACTGCTTATGCTAAAGTACAGGTAGAACTTGCTCAATATCAATATCTTTTACCACGATTAACAAAAATGTGGTCACATCTTGAGCGTCAAAAAGGTGGAATTGGGTTACGTGGTCCAGGCGAAAAAGAATTGGAAACCGACCGTAGAGTTATAAAGTGGAGAATATCAATTTTAAAAGAACAGCTAAATAAAATTGATAAACAAATGTCAACACAACGTAAAAAGAGAAATGAATTTGTTAGAATTGCACTTGTTGGATATACAAATGCTGGGAAGTCAACAATAATGAATCTACTTAGCAAATCGAATATTTTTGCCGAAAATAAGTTGTTTGCAACATTAGACACAACAGTTAGGAAAGTTGTTATTGGTAATTTGCCTTTTTTATTATCTGATACAGTCGGATTTATCAGAAAACTACCCCATAGTTTAATTGAAGCTTTTAATTCAACACTTAACGAAATTCGGGAAGCCGATATTTTATTACACGTTGTTGATGTTAGTCATCCAAATTTCGAGGAACAAATAAATATTGTGAATCAAACATTACATGAAATTAAAGTATCCGAAAAACAAATAATAATAATTTTCAACAAAATTGATAAGTATATTCCTGCCGAGCCCGATGATATGCTAATAAATGGACCTCGCAGTTTATCGGAACTTAAAAATAGTTGGTTGTCAAAAAATAACAAACATTGTCTTTTTATTTCGGCAACTAAAAAAGAAAACATTGACGAGTTCAGAAAACAAATATTTAATTGTGTTTCAGAGATTTATTCAAAAATATATCCAAATAATAATAATTACTTTTATAGTTAATCATAATAATTTATACACACTAAATAACCAAATACATTAAATTTAATTACTTTTGATATTAAAATCTGATGTTACGTAAAATAGTTTCTCACAATGATTATTTCTCGAAAAGGCGCCATTACGCCAAGAAAAAATAATTTATTATTTTTTTTAAAACTTTGCGAACTTATATGTAAGTAATTTCAATTAATAAAACATTTGCTTTTATATAGCATGACTATAATAAGCACGCAATAAAAAAATTATAAATGATTTTTTTAGCTACTTTTTTACTTTGTGAACTTGGCGGCTTTGCGAGAAAAATTTTTTACGTGCGTAACATGAGTTAAAATGTATTTGTCCTAAAAATGAAATTTATTATTGGAATATTAATTCTGATTTTTTATAAAACTACTTGCATTGCACAGCTATATATTGTAAGTACCTCTGAATTACAATATTCTCCAGCTTCAATATCAACTTTAAATAATAAATTTTCTTATTACAATAACATTTTGTTTGAGCAAGGATTATTCTGGCAAAAAAGATATAAAGAGTTCGGGCATAAAAAATTTATGTACAACTATCATTCTGTTTATAAAAGAGATAACTTATATGGTATTTGCGTTTATGGATTGGACGTGGATATGATTTCGGAAGAATTTGAACGAAATAAAGCTAACAAATTCCGCTATTGGAATAAATTACGTTTTGGTTTTAAAATATTAGTCGAAAAAAATGTAAATGAAGGACCAATTGTTTTAAAAAATTTAGTTTCACATTTAAACGAGGAATTTTATATTAACTATTTACACTTACCTCATAAAGCAAGAGGCGATTTAATGACAAAGTACCGTAAACATTCATATATGATATTTATTACTGCAATTCCCGGTCAAAAAATGATTTTCCAAGTTAGTTATAAAGCATTAGAATATGTATGGTTTAAAGCATATTACCGCAAAGAATTTCATATCGTACATGAAGGTTTATCTTTAGAATTTGAAATAAATAAACGCGGATACGACCATAGTATAGTAAAATATACTCACGATACATATAAAGGTTGGTCTTTTATAATAGGGCAGGAAATAACAAATAGTACAAATAGTATCTCGTTTTATATAGGTGCTAAATTTAATTTCAGAAATAACTAAATAGTGTCTGTCTATAATGTCCGATTTTTTCG
The DNA here is from genome assembly GCA_001769035.1 of Bacteroidetes bacterium GWA2_32_17. GTDB lineage: Bacteria > Bacteroidota > Bacteroidia > Bacteroidales > GWA2-32-17 > GWA2-32-17. The sequence goes on along the minus strand of MENF01000149.1, from coordinate 30,159 downwards.
TTATGCTCGTTTTGAAAACAGTCATTTACTATAGTAAACTCCTTGGTTTTTAAAACTTCGCATGCCTCAAACTCGAACATTATGAATCAGACACTGACTTTATGGACAGACCCTAAATAGTGTCTGTCCATAATGTCCGATTTTTTCGTTATGTGTCTCGTCCTAAAAAAAGTTTACACTTTTTGGTTAATAAATGTACTTTATTATTAGGGGCAGGATGCCAGATTAACAATCACTCGCAAGATGCGAGCGATTGCGGGGATGTATAGATTTCATTTTTTTGTCATGTTGAGTGATTAGCGAAACATCTATTCTTTAAAATAAAATAGATTTTTCATTTAGTTCAGATCCGATAGGTATCTGATTTTGATTTTTTATACATCCATGTAATATTAAAGCATTATCACATTATTGTTTAAACGATAAATCTCTGTATTAGCCAATTACAATGAAGCTACAAGGTTATCGTCCAAATAATATTGCCTTCTCTAAATCTTCAGGAGTATCAACTGAAATTGTTTCGATTTCGGTAATTTCTACAGATATTTTATAACCATTTTCGAGCCATCGTAGTTGTTCGAGAGATTCAGAATTTTCTAAGAATGAACTTTTCAATTTCGTTATTTCTTGCAAAACGCTTGCTTTATATGCGTACAAGCCAATATGTTTGTAGAAATTACCTTTCTGCAACCATTCATTTTCGGGAATATTTTTTAAAAATGGAATTGGTAAACGACTAAAATAAATTGCCTGATTATACTTGTTGAACACAACTTTAGGTTTGTTTTTATCAAATATATCTTCAATTTTTGTTATTTTTTTAATAAGAGTAGATATTTGTGTATCAGAATTTTTAAATAAAGAAACAAGAAGATTCAATTGTTCTGGTTTGACAAAAGGTTCATCACCCTGAATGTTAACAACAACATCAAATTGTTTGTTTAATTCTTTTGAAATAATGTCAAATGCTTCGGCACATCGGTCGGTACCGCTTTTATGAGTGTTTGAAGTTATAACAACGTTGCCACCAAATAATTTTACATGTTCAAAAATTTTTTTATCATCAGTAGCAACATAAACATGAGCAAAAGCTTTTGAAGATTGCTCATAAACTCTCATGAGCATGCTTTTACCATTAATATCGGCTAATGGTTTTCCAGGAAAGCGACTTGAAGCATAACGTGCAGGAATAATTCCTAAAATATTCATCAAAAAAAATTATTAACTAATGAAAAAACAAATATGCTAAAAATATTGCAGTAATTAACCCGACAAAGTCAGCAATTAATGCACAACTAATAGCGTGACGCGTATTTTTAACACCTACCGAACCAAAATAAACAGCAACAATATAAAAAGTAGTATCGCTGGCACCCTGAAACATACACGATAAGCGTCCAACAAAAGAATCAACCCCATAAGTATTCATCGAATCAATCATTAAGCCACGGGCACCGCTACCACTTAAAGGTTTCATAATTGCTACTGGAAGCGATTGAACAAAATCGGTATTAGCACCTAATAAGGTAAATAATTTTCCAATACTATTTACAAAGTAATCCATGGCACCAGATTCTCTAAAAACTCCAATGCCAACAAGTATTGCAACCAAATATGGAATTATTTTTATAGCTACTCCAAATCCTTCTTTTGCCCCATCAATAAACGAATCGTAAACATTTATTTTTTTTATTAAAGCAAGTATAATAAAACTTATTATAATTCCGAAAATAATAAGATTTGCAGAAATTGTAGAAATTTCGTTAACCTTTTGAGCCGATATTGTTGAGAAATACCATATTATTATTGAAACAAGAATTGTAAATATTCCTAAATAGGCAAAAATTACCTTGTTAAAAAGATTGATTTTTTGAACAAAGCTTACAGCAATTATACCTGCAAAAGTAGAACAAAATGTTGCAATTAAAATAGGTATAAAAACATCCGAAGGATTCGCAGCTCCAAGTTGTGTGCGATAAACCATAATGCTAATTGGAATAATTGTAAGTCCCGAAGCATTTAATACCATAAACATTATTTGCGAATTTGAAGCAACTTCTTTATTTGAATTAAGTTCGTGCAATTCTTTCATTGCTTTTAATCCTAATGGAGTTGCCGCATTATCGAGACCAAGCATATTTGCTGCAATATTCATCATTATTGAACCGTGAACGGGATGTTCTTTTGGTAATTCGGGAAATAATCTCGAAAATAAAGGACGAACTAATTTTGATAATATTGCTACCATTCCTCCTTTTTCGGCAACTTTCATTAAGCCAAGCCAAAGTGTCATTACGCCTGTTAAACCCAACGATAATTCAAATCCAAGCTTAGCCATATCAAAAGCTCCATTCATCATGTTTCCAAAAACTGCAACATCGCCAGTAAACAAAAGCTTTACAAGCCCAACAACAAAGGCAATGACAAAAAAAGCTATCCAGATATAATTTAATACCATAATTTCAAAAACTAAATTCCAAAAAACAAAATGCAAATACCAAATTCCAAAAAACAAAGTTCAAAAAAGTATAAATCCCAAAAATAAAACTACAAACAACTACCTTCTTTTTACTACAAATAATTTATTTAAATAAATCAAGAAATGACGAGCTATTCAATTCACTGCGAATCTCCTCAATATTGGGTTTATATAAAAACGAAGACATAATTATATTTAAATCTTCTTCGTTTTGTTCTATATTATTTACGAGAGTCCATTGGGTTATGTCATAATATGTGTCGCCAATCAAAGCAACAAGTATGTTATACTTTAATGGCAGTGAATCATACCCATTAAAAAATATTCCTGTAATATCTGCACGATAAACATTGTAATTGTTGATTTTTTTATAAGAAGTATCAATAATTCTGTAGCTTGTTACAGCATTTTTTATTCCATCTAATGTGGCATTATAAAAATCTTCAATAGATGTATATTCAGAAGTAGTTGAAGTATATAATAAAAAATAAAATTCTTTTTTTAAATTTTCATGTTGCAAATAAGCTGATGTTGAAAGAGATGATGTTGTGTCTAAATAACTTGGCAACATTACAGAAATTTTATTGAAAGTAACTTCTTTAAAATTTGAGTATTTTGGAGATTTAATTATAGAATCTCGTATTTTAACATATTCTTCAACAGTTTTAACCAATTGATTTTCTGTAGTAGATGTATTGTTTTTATTTTGTTCTTGTAATACTACATAAACCCATAAACCAATTAAAAATGCCAGGACAGGAATAAAAAATTTTGCCATAAATAAATTAATTTATTATTGTACAAACTTAATTAATTTTTAAAATATAATTAGTGTCTGTCTATAATATCGTAATAATAGTATAAAGCTCCAAATTCCAAATTCCAAATTCCAAGTTTGGGGCTTGGGATTTGAGACTTGGGTCTTGAGGTTTTGGGCTTTCATTTTTGAAAATCTTTGACATTATGGACAAACACTAAACAGTTACTAAAATTTAATGTGATTTGTTTTTAATCATTATATTTTTGTTTATATTTTTATATCTTTGCAATCAGCAATGGGTAAGAAAAAGAAAAAAAGTGGTTTCTTCAAACGTTTACGGTACAAATACCGTTTGATTATATATAATGATAACACTTTCGAAGAAGTTTTCTGGATTCGGCTTACACGTTTAAATGTTTTTATAGTTTTAATGTTTGGTGCTTTTTTATTGATTTTAGGCACAACTATTCTCATTGCCTACACCCCTTTGCGAGAGTACATTCCAGGATATCCAACAGGTGAAACGGTTCAGTTAATTAAAATGAACAGTATTAAAGTTGATTCTCTTGAAGATGAGATAATTATAAGAGATGCTTATTTCGATAATTTAAAATCAATAATTGCCGGTAATGAACCACGTGCAATAAATCGTAAAACAATAATTGATTCGTTAAAAAATTATAAAAACATTAATTTAAATCCTTCAGAAAAAGATTCTGTTTTTAGATCGCAAGTTGATGTTGAAGATCAATTTAGTATTAGTGGTAATGCGAATAAGAATGATGATGTTTTTAAACTTTTGCATTTTTATTTTCCGGTAAAGGGGATGATTACAGATAAGTTTGATATTAAAAACAAACATTTTGGTATTGATATAGTTACAAAATCCGATGAAATGGTTTTAGCAACTCTGAACGGAACAATTACTTTTTCGGGCTGGACTTTGGAAACGGGTTATATGATTGAAATACAACATCGAAATGAACTTATTTCAGCATACAAACATTTATCGCACGTTTTTAAAACAGCAGGCACAAAAGTAAAAGCAGGTGAAGTTATTGGTATTGTTGGTAATACCGGTGAATTTACAAATGGTCAACATTTACATTTTGAGCTTTGGTATAAAGGGAATCCGCTTAATCCTGAGGATTTTATTGTTTTTTAAGAAGATTTACAAAAAATAATTTTAGCCACTAATTACACGAATTAAGCTTATTAAAGACACATAATTAAAACAGTCACTGTTATCGCAAAGTTGTCACAAAATTGTAATTCAGTATATAAATTGTTTGTGTTGCAATTGTTTGACTATTGAATGACCATTGTTTGACTATTGTATTATCATTGAAATGGTTTTTGTAATTCGTGGCATTTCTATTTTTTTGACACTTATAGTTTGCCTTTTTTTACTAACTTGCACCCCTTAAATGAAAAAACGAATTGCCATACTTGGTTCAACTGGTTCTATTGGAACTCAGTCTCTTGAAGTAATTTCATTTTTCCCTGATTTTTTTGAAGTAGAAGTTTTAACAGCAAATAATAATTCGGAATTACTTATTTTTCAAGCTCGAAAATATAACCCAAATACAGTTATAATTGCTAATGAAAATAAATATTTAGAAGTTAAAAATGCTCTTAGCGATTTGGCAATTAAAGTTTTTGCAGGTAATAAATCTATTTCAGATATTGTAGAAAGCGATAACGTAGATATTGTTATTGCCGCAATGGTAGGATTTTCGGGATTAATCCCAGTTCTAAATGCTCTCGAAAACAATAAGAAAGTTGCTCTTGCAAATAAAGAAACGCTTGTAGTTGCGGGTTCGCTAATAAAAGAAATTAGTAAAAGAAAAACAATATCAATAATTCCTGTTGATTCGGAACATTCTGCAATATTTCAGTGTTTGGTTGGCGAAAACGAAAAAGCAGTTGATAAACTTATTTTAACAGCATCCGGAGGTCCATTTCTAACTAAAAAAATTGAAGAATTAGAAAAAGTTACAGTAAAACAGGCATTGGCACATCCAAACTGGACTATGGGAGCAAAGGTAACAATAGATTCTGCAACAATGATGAATAAAGGACTTGAGATTATTGAAGCACATTGGTTGTTTAATGTTCCAACAAATAAAATAGAAGTTGTTGTTCACCCGCAATCAATAATTCATAGTATGGTTCAATTTACAGATGGCTCTGTAAAAGCACAGTTAGGATTACCCGATATGCGAACGCCTATTCAATACGCTTTAACTTATCCCAATAGATTTGAAAATAAGTTAGATAAAATAGATTTTGCAAAATTGAATCAACTTACTTTTGAAACTCCAGATTTTAAAAAATTTTCTTGTTTAAATTTAGCTTATTATGCTTTAAATAAAGGAGGTAATATGCCTTGTATAATGAATGCAGCCAATGAGATTGCAGTACAAAAATTTTTAAATGAAAAAATAAAATTTACCGAAATACCAAAAGTTACTGAAAACACAATGCAAAAAGCAACATTTATTAAAAATCCTTCGCTAAACGATTTAATAACAACCGACAGTGAAGCACGAGAAATAGCAAAAAAAAATAATTAAAAATGGAAATATTAGTAAAAGCAGCACAACTTATTTTAAGTTTATCAATATTGGTGATGGTTCACGAAGGCGGGCATTTCTTTTTTGCACGCCTTTTTAAAACAAGAGTCGAAAAATTTTATTTGTTTTTTAATCCATGGTTTTCAATTTTTAAAAAGAAAGTTGGTGATACAGAATACGGAATTGGCTGGTTGCCACTTGGTGGTTATGTTAAAATTTCGGGAATGATTGATGAGTCAATGGACAAAGAGCAAATGAAACAACCACCGCAACCACACGAGTTTCGCTCAAAAAAAACATGGCAACGATTATTAATAATGTTAGGCGGAATTATTGTAAACGTTATTACAGCATTTGTTATAAATAGTGCTATTCTTTATGCCTGGGGCGAAGAATATTTGCCAACTTCAGAGGCAAAATATGGCATTATGACTGATTCGGTTGGTACAAAAATGGGCTTAATAAATGGCGATAAAATTATTTCGGTTGATGGTAACAAAATAGAAAATTTTAGAAAAATACCCTTCTTCATTATTGTAAATAAAGCCAAAACAATTGAAATTGAACGCGATGGACAAAATAAAATTATTACTATTCCAAATTCAATTTGGCCCGAATTAATTAAAGATGCTTCGTTTATTGAAGTTCGTATTCCATTTGTTATTGCAGATTTTTCTAAAGAATCGTTAGCACAAAAAGCTGGATTAAAAGTAGGTGATAAAATAGTAGCAATTAACAATGAGCAAATTAATTTTTACGATGAAGTAAAAGCTAGTTTGAAATTAAATAAAAATAAAGATGTGAAAATTTCAGTTCTTCGTAATAATGATACAGTTATAGTTCCATTAAAAGTTCCCGAAACAGCATTATTAGGAATTGCAGTTGAAGTAAATTCTGAAAAATATTTTAAAATCAAAAAAACTGAATATGGTTTTTTTGCATCAATACCTGCTGGATATAATAAAACATTCTCGATGCTCGATAGTTATGTAAAGCAATTTAAGTTAATATTCGATAAAGATGTTGAGGGCTATAAATCGTTAGGCGGATTTGTAACTATCGGAAAATTTTTTCCTGGTGTTTGGGATTGGATGTCGTTTTGGACAATGACAGCTTTTTTATCAATTATTTTAGCATTTATGAATTTGTTGCCAATACCTGCACTCGATGGTGGGCATGTCTTGTTTTTATTATTCGAGATGATTACTGGTCGTAAACCAAACGAGAAATTTTTAGAATATGCACAGATAACAGGAATGGTATTGCTTTTTGCTTTACTTATTTATGCTAATGGGAATGATATTTTTAAATTGTTTAAATAGTGTTTGTCTATAATGTCCGATTTTTTCGTTATGCCCCAATACGCTGCGATACGGAGTCATTCCGTCATTGTTTGTGAGGACACAAACAATGGCAGACACAAACAATGGCAGACACAAACAATGGCAGACACAAACAATGGCAGTGAGATTTTCAAAACTTCGCATGCCTCAAACTCGAACATTATAGTTCAGACACTCGACTTTGTGGACAGACACTAAAATAGGTTGTAACAAAATCTAATTTAAAAAATAAAAAAATGGATGTAACTTATTATTATAAAAACAGGATAGAAGAATTTTCTAAAATAGAATCACACTATTTTAATAAAGAAAAAAAAATCCCATTTATCAGATTGGAGATAATTATTTTTAGCATTTTGTTTTTTTACATAATTTTTTCGTTTAATATATTTATAGCCATTGCATTTTTGGTTGTTGCAATTATTGGTTTTATTATTGTTGTTAAATATGATGATACGTTAATATCAAAGAATAAATATTATAACAATTTAAAAATAATAAATGAAAAAGAATTAAAACATATCGAAAATAACGAATATTCGTACCCAAATGGAAGTGGCTATATTAACAATGAACATTGGTATTCTTCTGATTTAGATTTGTTTGGCAATTTTTCATTGTTTCAGTATATTAATAGAACAACACTTAAATTTAGCAGCGATATTTTAGCTGATTGGTTATTAAATAAAGCTGATACCGAAGAAATAAAATTAAGGCAAGAGTCCATTCTTGAATTAAAAAATAAAATTGATTGGCGGCAAGATTTAATTATTGCAGGATTAAAGAATAATGCTGAAAATAATGATGTTCAAAAAATTTTAGGATGGATAAAAGAACCATCAGTATTTATAAATAAAAAATCATTTATTTTGGTTTGCAAAGTGTTGCCTGTAATAACTATTATTTCAATAATACTTTCGTTTGTGTATATTCCTGTTGTAATTCCAATATTACTCGTCTTTTTGCATTTGTTAATTATTAACAACACTAAAAATAATATAAAAATTATACACGTTCAAGTTTCAAAAAATGTGAATTTATTAAAAGCATATACCGATATTATTTCTGTAATTGAAAAAGAAAAATTTCAATCTCAAACATTGCAATTGTTATATAACAATATAAAAAATGCTTCTCAAAGTATAAAATATTTAACAAAAATTTTAAATAATCTCGATTTCAGATTTAATATTCTCGTGCATCCAATTATTAATACCTTGTTCTTGTTTGATTTTCATAATGTAGTTAAATTAGAAAGATGGAAACAAAACAACGTTCACAATACAGTGAAATGGTTTTTAAGTGTTGGTGAGTTTGAGGTATTGTCGAGTTTTGCAAATCTAAGTTTTAATAATCCCGATTGGGTTTTTCCAAAAATTTCTGCTCATCATTTTATAATTAAAGCAAAAAATATTGGACATCCTTTATTAAATCAAAAACAGCGGGTTTGTAACGATTTTGAATTAACAGGCATTAGTAAAATAGACTTAATTACAGGGTCAAACATGTCAGGTAAAAGCACCTTTTTAAGAACTATTGGTTTGAACATTGTTTTGGCTTCAATTGGTTCGTGTGTATGTGCAAAAGAATTCACGTTATCGCCTGTACAAGTATTAACAAGCATGCGAATAAACGATTCTTTAGAAGAAAATACTTCTTCATTTTATGCAGAACTTAAACGCATAGAACTCATAATAAAATTAACAGAACAAAAGGAAAAAGTATTTTTACTGTTAGATGAAATTTTAAGAGGCACCAATTCAAATGACAGACATATAGGTTCAATAGCATTAATTAAACAGTTAATAAAAAATGAGGCGATTGGAATTGTCGCTACACACGATATTCCTCTTTCGGAATTAAGTTTGGAGTTGCCAAATAATGTCGAAAATTTTAATTTTGATGTAAAAGTTAATGACAATGAATTGTTTTTTGATTATAAATTAAACAATGGAATTTGTAAAAGTTTAAATGCATCAATATTAATGCGTAAAATGGGAATAAAAATATAGAATTTATATTATGGTATTGATAAAATGTATGTACTTTGCACATAGTAAATTATTACATCCGATGACTATCGGATTGAGTTTCAGGTAAAAGGTATAGGGCGATGTCATTAAGTTAATAAAATAATACAGTCCTTACAGGACTTTGGCTAAACGTAACATTAACAGGCGGTTTTGTGCAACTTGATAATTATTAAATAATTTGTAACTTTGTATCGGTTTGTCACTGATTGCGGTTAAATATCCAGCTTTTTCAAGTGCCACTCATTAGTGTCTGTCCATAAAGACAGTGTTTGATTCAGAATGTTCGAGTTCAAAGCTTGTCCCGTTTTTACGGGGACATTCGAAGTTTTTAAAATTCAGGAGTTCCGCCTAAGCTGAATGACTGATTTTAATAACGAGAATAACGCAGAAATCGGACATTATAGACAAACACTCATTATGCCCAATGCTAAAAAAATGACAGTATGACATGAAAATAGTAATAAAATATTATCTTTCCGGACTGACATTTTGTTTCTGTCATTTCGCTTTGAATGGACAACAAAGTAAAATTGACTCCATCCTCACCCTTCTCAAAAAAGATAAACCCGACACTAACAAAGTAATTCACACAAATGATTTATGCTGGGAGTATCAGAATATCGGGAAATACGATATTAGTTTACAATATGGAAAAGTTGCGTTAGATTTAGCCCTACAATTAAATTTCAACCAAGGTATAGTTGCTTCTTATGGCAACATTGGAGTTCTCTATATGGAACAAGGAGATTATCCAAAAGCATTGGAATACTATTTCAAAGGATTAAAAATAGCTGAAAAATTCGGAAATAAAAAAGGTATTGCAAGAAATATAGGCAACATAGGTAGTGTTTATATGCAACAAGGCGACTACCCTAAAGCATTGGAATATTATTTCAAGGTATTGAAAACATTTGAAGAGATAGGTGATAAAGGGCAAATTTCAACAATTCTCGGCAATATCGGAATTGGTTATTGGTATCAAGGCGATTATCCAAAAGCATTGGAATACTATTTCAAGGCATTAAAGATGCATGATGAACTCGGAAATAAAAACAGAATTGCAACCGATTATGGCAATATCGGAAGTGTCTATCATGCACAAAAAGATTATCCTAAAGCATTGGAATATTATTTCAAGGCATTAAAAATGTCTGAAGAAATTGAAGATGAAGGTAAAATCACAATCTGGCTCAATAATATCGGTTCGCTTTATACTACGCTAAAAAAATATGATGAAGCGGAGAAATATCTGTTGAAGTCGCTTTCCATAGCTGAACAAATCAGTTCGCTGGATGATGTTAAGCTTAGCCATCAACACCTCAGCGAACTATATGAGGCGTTAGGGAAACTCGCCAAAGAATTATTCCATTACAAAAAGTACATCACAACGCGGGACAGTATTTTTAATAATGAGAACATCAAGAAGACGGTACAAGCTCAAATGAATTATGAGTTTGATAAAAAAGAAGCCGTAACAAAAGCAGAGCAGGATAAAAAAGATGTAATAGCAGTAGGGGAAAAGCAAAAACAAAAAATTATTACTTATTCGGTAAGCGGTGGTTTGTTTTTCGTTTTATTATTTGCTTTTTTCATTTTCAGAGGATACAGACAAAAACAAAAAGCCAATATTATTATCACACAACAGAAACATGAAGTAGAAAGGAAAAATCAAATCATCGAAGAAAAAAACAAAGACATAACTGACAGTATTAATTATGCAAAGCGAATACAACAAGCAACACTGCCGAACAAGAAAGAAATTTATTCTGCTCTGACCAACTGTTTTATTCTTTTCAAACCAAAAGATATTGTAAGCGGTGATTTTTATTTCTTTCATAAAAACAATCAATCTGCTTTCATTGCAGCAGCCGATTGCACAGGACACGGAGTACCGGGAGCATTTATGAGTATTATTGGTTCTGAAAAATTAAATGACGCTGTTTTGCAATCCACTGATACATCCGAAATTTTAAAACTACTAAACAAAGGAATCAAAATTTCTCTGCGACAATCCGACAGTAATGAATCTACCAGAGACGGAATGGATATTGCTCTTTGCTACGTTGATACTGAAAACAATATTGTAAAATACGCTGGTGCAAACAGACCAATATGGATTATCCGCAAAGGACATACTGAAGTAGAAGAAAAAAAAGCAACTAAAACTGCTATTGGTGGTTTGACTGACGACAACCAGCACTTCGACACACACGAACTAAAGTTACAACAAGGAGACACTTTTTACATTTTTTCTGACGGCTTCGCAGACACATTTGGCGGACAAGAAGAAAAAAAATTAACGACAAAAAAGTTTAAAGAAATTCTTCTCTCAATTCAGGACAAAACAATGAAAGAACAAGAGCAACACTTAAACAATTTTATCGAAAATTGGAAAGACGGTACAGAACAAGCTGACGACATTTTAGTTATCGGTGTGCGACTGTAACAGCGGACAGACAAACATAAAATAAAAACAATGGGTATAATCAAGTAGGCTGCCCCACCAGCTATGCTGGCGGGGAGAACCTCTCACTATTTAGTGTCTGTCCATAATGTCCGATTTCTACGTTATTCTCATTTTTAAAATCAGTCATTTACTACAGTAAACTCCTGATATTTAAAAATTTCGAATGCCTTGAACTCGAACATTATGAATCAGACACTGACTCTATAGACAAACACTATTTATCCCACCATTGTAGCGGGACCACTGTATCCTTCGACTTCAGCCTGTCCTGAGCAAAGTTGAAGAGCTCATGATAAACCAAGCGGTTCTCGTTTACAGCGGTTCGTTATTATCAGTATTATCGCTCTTTTCACCAAAAAAGTCAGTCTTTTATACATCGCACGCTAAAACCGACGAATTTACTATTACTACCATTCCTGCTTACAGTTGCATTTCCTTGGTATAATTCGCGTTCCCATGCACTCGGACCATTCTGTGTAGATGACCACCAGTAACCAGTATAGGTAATATCGTGGAACGAACCATCGTAACCTCGCCAACCACCCGGAAGAGCAGTAAAGCCACTTTCGTTGGTTGCACCGGTATTTGGGATTGCCCAATGAGCTGTGCCGGTTTCTTTTAGTTTGCCTCCTGCTATACTTAATCCCCCAAGATAATCGGTAAGTGTTGTCCATTCGGCATCTGTAGGCACATGCCAGCCTATGGGACATAAATTTCCAGTATTTACCGTGTACCAATTGTACAATGCACCATAAACAGAACCGTAAGTTGCATAATCATTATTATACCAGCAATAACCTGGAGTAGTTAAACTTGTCCATGCAGTACCATCAGTAATTAATGGAATGGCTGTTCCATTGTTGTATTTGGTAACTTTGAGGTTTTCGACCATCCATATCTGTGTGCCTATAGTTACAGTATTGTAAACATTACCGTCAATATCAGTTACTGTTCCAGTTCCCTGCAGGGTTGTAAATTGTATTGCACTTCCATAGCCTGTTCCAACACTATTTGTGGCATAAGCTCTCACATAATAAGCGGTGTTGGCAGTTAAACCTATTATGGCACTTGTAAAATTTCCTGTACCTGTGCCATCAATGGTTTTACTGTCGGTTATTGTTGGAGTTGTTCCCGTACTCCAGCATACACCACGAACTGTTATTGTTGAGCCACCATCTGAGCTTATCGTACCCCCACAAGTGACTGTGTTTTGTAAAATATTACTCACATTGGAAGTTATAAGTACAGGAATTTGTCCGGTTCCCTGCAGGGTTGTAAATTGTATTGCACTACCATAGCCTGTTCCAACACTATTTGTGGCATAAGCCCTCACATAATAATCGGTGTTGGCAGTTAAACCTGTTATAGCACTTGTAAAATTTCCTGTGCCTGTGCCATCAGTGGTTTTACTGTCGGTTATTGTTGGAGTTGTATCCGTACTCCAACATACACCACGAACTGTTATTGTTGAGCCACCATCTGAGCTTATCGTACCTCCACAAGTTGCTGTTATTGTTGTAATTTCGCTCACAACTGATGTTGTCAGAACAGGCACTTGCCCTGTTGGTGTTGGTTCGTTGTTATTGGCATCTTTTTTCTTGCAACTGCTTGTAATCATTAGAAACATTCCCATTATAATTAATGGATAAATCCAAATTTTTGCTTTCTTTTTCATAATTACTCAATTTTAAAGGTTAATATCTATTTGTTTATTTTTTTCATTTCTGTTTTAGACTTTGGTAAGACTTGTGGAAAAATAGCAAATGTGCTTATTTATATGAGGGAACATATTTTGTTAATAATTTTCAAATATTGTTTAGCAAAATTAAGATTTTTTTCTTTAATCTTCTATTTTAATTTAATACTTTATTTCTTTTTTCAATTCAATGAGTTCGCTCTCAGAGCTTTTAATTAAACTAACTGCCCATTTAGTAATTACTAAGGAACTTATTATACCACTTATAGAATCAAAAGAATAATAGTTGTAATACATTCCTGCAAGTAAAGCAATTATTGCTGTAATACTTGTTAAACCATCGGCTAATACGTGCAAATATGCAGCTTTAATATTATGGTCGCTGTGTTCGTGTTTATGGTGTAAAACGAGAGCACTTATTCCGTTTACAATAAGTCCAATGATTGCTACGAAGATAGCATCATAAAATTTAATTGGCAAAGGAGCTATCAAACGTAATATTGATTCAATTGCCATGATAACTGCAACAATTTGCAAAACTATCGTACTTGTGAAACCGGATAAAGCCAGTAGTTTTTCTTTTCTGAATGAATATTTATCAGTTTGTGCATACTTTCTTGCAATAATATAAGCAAGCCAAGTTAATCAAATTGCAAAAGCGTGTGACAACATGTGCCAACCGTCGGCAAGCAAAGCCATTGAATTTGTTATATAACCATAAATTATTTCAACCACCATTGTTAAGGTAGTAAGCAAAGCAACAATTTTCGTTTTATTTTCATAAATTTCGCTTTGAATATGCAAATGTGCAATTTGTCTTTCCTTTTTGGATTTGTTGTGCATTATCAAAATTTCAGTTTTAATATGTTTGATTATTAAATATTGCAAAACTATTATTTACATTGGTTAATCATCCTTGCAAGAACAAAACTTATTGGTTTTCACTTTTTCAAAACATTCGCTACCTTCTTTAAATGAGAAATATGCAAGCCCGAAAGTACCGATTATATCGATATATGCAAAGTTTGTTAATTCATAAATAAGACTTGATGCAAGTAAAATAACCGACATATAAATACAAACTTTTGTACATGCAGCATCTGCCATTATTGCTTCGGAATTTAATTGTTTGCCAACTTTTATTTTACCGTAAATTAAAAGCAGCATTACAACAATTGAAATCAAAGAAATTACTACACCCCAAAATGTAGTTTCGGGTTTATGTCCTATCCATAAATTATAAAATCCCGTTGCCAAAAGTCCAATCACTAAAGTATAAAAAGCGAATCCTGTAATTCTTAAAGCTGTTCGTTCAAAATTATCTCTGTTACATTCAGATTGATGTTGAATACGAAAAATCATGTGTGCAATTCCCATACCTGAAATTACTTCAATAAAACTATCTGCTCCAAAACCAAATAATGTAAGGCTTTCATCTTCGTAACCAAAATAAGTTGATACCAGTCCCTCTATAATGTTATAAAAAATAGTAAAGACAGCAAGGGCAAAGGCAACTTTATAAAGTTGTTTTTTTGTTGATTCTATATTTACAGATTCCGTTTTCATTTTTAAATTTTAATATGATAATTTTTTACATGAACAACCTGAACAACTATTGCAAGGATTGTTCTTTTTGGTGCGAAATTTATTTATAATCATATACGCAATATAAGAAAATGTACTGATAAGTATTATATAAACAATATATTCCTGTGTCATAATTTTATTTTTTTAAATAAATAAACTTCCTATCTGATAAGTTAAAAATGCAATGAGCCAAGCTAAACCCGTGGTATAAATCATAGTAAAAACAGCCCATTTTATATCAGATTCTTTTTTGATTGCTGCGATAACTGCTATACAAGGAAAATAAATTAGTACAAATAACATCATGGCATAAGCCGTTAAAGGAGTGAATACTTTTTGTCCTTTTAATTCGCCTTGTGAAAAAGTTTGTTCTTTTAACCTATTTTGCATGTTTGCCGATGATTCATTGTTGCTAAAATCTGCCTGATATAAAACGCCCATTGTGCTTACAACAATTTCTTTGGCTGCTAATCCGGTTATAATGCTTACACCAATTTTCCAGTCGAAACCCAAAGGACGGATAACAGGTTCGATAAAATGTCCCATTTGTCCGATATATGATTTTTCCTGCTTTTCGGATTGTTTTATTAATTCAATTTTATTTGATTGTTCTTTCTTTAAACTGTCTGTTAAATTATTATCTGATTTAATCACTGCAATTTGTTCATCATAGTTTGCTGAATATTTAACATTGCGAGGGAAATAACCAAGTGCCCAGATAATAATTGAAGCTAGCAAAATAACTGACCCCATTTTTTTGATATATTGTGCGCCTTTGTGCCACATGTGTATTGATGTGTTTTTTAATGTTGGTATTCTGTAAGGCGGAAGTTCCATTACAAAAGGAACATCTTGTTTTGCGAAAAGAATTTTTTTCATTGCCAATGCGACTAAAACAGCAACGATGACCCCAATAATATAAATTGAAATTAATACCAAGCCTTGATTTTCAGGAAAGAATGTAGATATTAATAAGACATACACAGGTAAACGAGCACTGCATGACATTAACGGAATTATCATCATAGTAAGTAGCCTGTCTTTTTTATTTTCGAGTGTTCGGGTTGCCATAATAGCCGGAACATTGCAACCAAAACCCATAAGCATTGGGATAAATGATTTACCGTGCAAACCTATTTTATGCATTAGTTTATCCATAATAAAAGATGCTCTTGCCATATATCCTGTATCTTCCATAAATGAAATAAAGAAAAACAAAATGAGAATATTTGGCAGGAAAATAATTACTCCGCCAACTCCTCCAATAATACCATCAACTAATAAATCACGCAGGGGACCTTCTGCCATTGAATTTTCAATTAATTCTCCTAACCATCCAACACCTGAATCAATTAAGTCCATAGGATAGCTTCCTACTGTAAAAGTTACCTGAAACATCAGCCACATAAAAAAAATAAATATTGGAAATCCAAAAAATCTATGGGTAAGAAAGTCATCAATTTGGGTGATTTTTTTTCGTTTTCCTTCTATACAGGGTTTAAATGTTTCATTAAGTGCACCTGCAATAAATCCATATTTAGCATCAGTTATAATAGTTCCTGACTTCTCTTTGTACTCTTTTTCTAAAATTTTTATTTCGGTTTCGATTTGTTTTTTTATTTTTTCAATATTTGAACATTGAGAAAGCTGATTTAACGTTGCTGAATCAGTTTCAAGTAGTTTAATAGCCAGATAGCGTGATGAAAACTTATCGGTAATCTCTTTATTTTCTTTAATTAGTATCTGAATGTGAGCAATTGCAGTCTCAATATTGTTACCGTAATTTATGTGAATATGCCTTACAATTGTGTCTTTGTCTTCATAAACTTCAATAAGTTTGTCGAACAATTCACTAATACCTTTGCCTTTTGATGCAACTGTTGGAATAATCGGGATTCCAATCATTTTACCCAAAGCCTTATAATCTAATTTTGCGTTTTTTTTCTCCAACTCATCGTACATATTAAGAGCAATCACCACTTTAATATTCATGTCAATAAGCTGGGTTGTGAGGTATAAATTGCGTTCGAGGTTTGAAGCATCAATTACATTTACAATTATGTCAGGATTTTTTTCTGTAATATGTGTGCGAACAAATAGTTCTTCGGGTGTATATTCCGTAATAGAATATGTGCCGGGCAAATCAACTATTTTAAAAGTATATGACGATTGTTTGAAAGTTGCTTCACGTGCATCAACAGTAACTCCGCCATAATTACCAACTCTCTCATGAGAACCTGAGGCAAAATTATATAAGGTTGTTTTTCCACTATTCGGATTACCCACCAATGCAACATTGATTGTTCTGCTTTTTTCTCCGGCAGTTAATTTTAATGTCTCTTCATCAATAGTCCCTTCAAATTTTACATCTTCTATAAAATTTGTTTTATCTGCTGCAATGACTTCAACCAATTGAGCTTCTGTTCTGCGCAGTGACACTTTGTAATCCATTATTTCGTATTCAACAGGGTCTTGCAAAGGGGCATTTTTAATAACTTTTACTTTCTTGCCTTTTACAAAGCCCATCTCTGTAATTCGTTTGCGGAATGCTCCATGTCCGACAACTTTTGTAATGATTCCTGTTTCTCCTGTTTTTAAGTCAGAGAGGTTCAACACTTTTAACTTTTCCATATCAATAATTTTAAGAATGATTAAATTTAAGATTATCTAATGGTCATTGTAAAAGCTATATTAATGCCATAACTCTGGTCGGTATTTTTACCATAAAGCCCGATAGGCGAACTGATAATTATTAAAAAATTCTCGCCTGTTTCGTAGGATATGCCCGGGTGAATATTTAAAAGGCTGTTATCGGAATGTGAGTCATGATAAAAATTATTAAAGTAACTTAACCCACAAATAAGTTGTGCGTGTTCTTTGATATAATATCCAATATCTGAATTTAGAAACAGGTCGAAATGATTATTATCTTTTACGTTGGTTAATAATCGTTGTCCCTGCAAATCAAAATCAAGAAACAATTTTTCATTAAAATTGTGTGAAACACAAATACCTCCGGCAAAAGAACTAATATTATGAGGGTCGTTACTGGTCTGGTCATACACCTTATTACCAAGTGGCATATTTACGCCGGAAATTAAAGCCAGTCCGCTTTTTTCGTTTTGATAAACAATGTACTTTGCTGCCCAACTAACGCCTGAAACATCAGCAGGGGCAGACATTCCAATCTCTAATTTATCGGTAAGACCATACGTACATCTGAAAGCAAGTCCTGAAATAGTTTCGATACTATCACCGTTTGCAAATTTATTTTGCAATTTACTTTCTGAATTCCATGTCTGTGATGTTTTCCCAAAACTAAATGATGGTTCAAATTCAAGGTCTTTTGCAGGAACTGTTCCAAAACAAAAAGTACCGATTTTAGAAGCTGAAATCCCCGAAACTTGTGAAAATATATTTCCTGTAAAAAATAAAACAAAGGAAAACAGTATTATCGCTTTCATATTAGATTAAAACATTTTCATCAGCATAATACGCACCATATCGTCACTGGCATCGGTAAGTCCGATGGCAAATGCGGTACTAAGCATAAGACCATTGGGGAGATGCAACATAATGCCAGGCTGAAAATAATGTTCCTGCC
The DNA here is from genome assembly GCA_001769035.1 of Bacteroidetes bacterium GWA2_32_17. Lineage (GTDB taxonomy): Bacteria > Bacteroidota > Bacteroidia > Bacteroidales > GWA2-32-17 > GWA2-32-17. The sequence goes on along the minus strand of MENF01000149.1, from coordinate 11,614 downwards.
GCCAAGGAATTATTCCAAACTGTTTGTTGTCCCCTAATCCTCCCAATAATTCAAATGTTAATGTGCTGGCTACAACATTTTTTTTATCGCCTTTTCCTGTAAGTTTCATTCCGCATTTGCTACATTCACCAGGTTTATCGGATACTTCATCAGAATGCATCGGACAGGAATAGACACTTGCCTCGTGTTCAGAATAAGGAAGTTTATACATTGCTCCCAAAGCATAACCGAAAGGAGTTGCACCTGTTCGGGTATCAGTTTCATTAAGCCAGTTAAATGCAATGTTCCAGTTTCCAATGTTTTTCGATAGAATAAGTCGCGATTCGAGAATTTTTTCGCGTTCGGGGTTGCCTTCGGGTTCTTCTTTATAAGGAGTAATTATCCAACCGCTGGTTTCCATCTTAAATCTTGTTTCAGGGTCAAGGTCTTCAAATTCAAAATAAATAGTTGGATTAAGGAAAACTTCTTTTTTAAACAAGCGGTATCTTGTCTCAAAACGGAAGCCTGTGAATTTAGCATTCCCAGTTCCAAACTCTTGAAATGATTCCACCATTAATTCAATTTCTAACTGATTGGTTGGGTTAAAACCAATTTTGGGCATCTGCGATAAAAAGTTACGCTGTCCTTCTTCTCTATCTACCTTTGATGGCGAGGTGTGGTCAATCATAAGCATAAATTCTAATTCGCCTTTTTCTACTTCATGCCCATATGTAGTAAAATAACCTTCTTGTGCCGTACTAATTGCTGAGGTTAACATAAATGTAGCTATTCCTGCTACATTCTGAATAAAATACTTTTTAAGTTTCATCTATTATAATGTTTAAATTTAACACTACAAAAGTATTATGTATAAATAAGGCAGGCTATCCCTAAAAATGATGATTTTTCAATTTTGTAGTCATTATAAATAAGGATAGCGAAATTTGTGTAGATTATCGTGGTACAATACAACAATATCACGCAAGCCAAATAGGTTAAACCATGTGGCTTGTACAATATATTCAATAATTGTTCTTAATAATTTTCCTCCCTTATTTGCATGTATGCTTTCGGGTGTATGCAAGCAGGGCAGTTTTCAAGTGCTTTTTGTGATTCATAAACATAACCGCAATTCAAACATTTCCACCATACTTTGCCGTCTTTTATAAATAATGCGAATTAAGGGTTGAGTTTAAAAAGATTTTATCATAAACCACAATAGATACATAGTTCACATAAGGAAAACACATAGTTTGATTTCTATGTGAAAAATCTATGTGTTCTATGATTCTATGTGGTAAAAAATTGATGATTGTAACATATAACGTTGGTTATTAATATTATATTTAGTTTAAATATAAAATTGGTTTTAACCCTTAATTCGCATTATTAACTATGAACTTTTTAATTGAAAAACTGTTTGAATCAGAATATTTAAGTAGATATATACCATTACTCCATTGTTTTGTGTTAATTGTTACGCTTTTAAAATTCTGGTTGCTATATTGAACTTTGCCTGAAAAATCTATAATTTGAATCGTTAACCTGTTATTCCCTTTTGTATTTTGTATGGTTAAATAGCTATTGGCAGGATTTGGATAAATTTCAATATTAATTTCATTTTCATTATTAATAATTGAAGCAGGTGTCTTTGGATATTTCATAAAAAATTTCCAAATTTCAAGTGTATAAGTAATGTCATTGGCCGGGTAATATAGCCATTCGTGAGTACCGCCAGTAACTTTATAAAACTCAACATCGGTGTTATTGTTCCCATTTGGATAAAGATAATGGTCAACCGTTCTTCCATCTGCAACTATGTCGGGTAAAGCAGTATGTATAGGAGTAGTGTTGCATCCATTATAAGTAACCCAGTAATTCACTAAAGTTTCCGGGTCGTTGCCATACATATTTCCTGTGTATGCAATTGATCCGTCTGCTGTTCCATGAAAATGACAAACTGGAATTTCTCCTGATGGATTACAATTCAAAGATGTACCAATAGTTCCCGAAACGGAAGCAATTGCTGTAAATCTAGCTGTTGATTCGCAAGCTAGTCGTTGACACATAAAGCCTCCTAACGAAAAGCCAGTTGCATAAATTCTTGTTTGGTCAATATTATAAGTGGCAGTTACTGAATCAAGCAAGGCATTAATAAATCCAACATCATTAATGGTTTGACTTAACTGATAACCTTGATAACTTGCTCCAGAATTCCAAGCATTACCTCCAGCAAGTGCATCATAAATTGCTTGGGGCGTTAAAACTATAAAGTTTGCTGTATCCGCAATATAATTCATGCCTATACCAAAAAAGTTATTCATATTGTCACCTAAACCATGAAGGCAAATAACAACTGGTACAGGAGTTGACCCATTGTAAATTGATGGAACATATTCTAGATAATTTCGGGTAATACCACCGAATTGTAATGTTTTAGCAGTTTGTGCATTTATAATCGAAGTGCTTAAAACAAAGATTAAAAGTAATTTAATTTTCATATTGCTGATTTTTTATTTTGGTTTAAAATTACAAAAAATACTCTATAATTTTTTTTACTGTATTTAATTTGAAAAATTTATTCGACTTTATAATTTAGGTGCCACCTTAAATATTTAGTTTGAATATTTTCAATAAATTAAAATTATATTTTTATACCTAAAATTGTTACATCATCAACTTGCTCACTATAACCAATCCACTCGTTTATAGTTTTTTCTAATATTACTTTTTGTTCTTGCATAGGTTTTTGGCAATTTGTTAATAGTAATTCTTTAAATGGCTTGTACATAAACTTTTTACCCTTTGGTCCGCCAAACTGGTCGGCAAAACCATCGCTAAAGAGATAAAGACAGTCGCCTTTGGCAAGTATAAACTGATGATTTGTGAAGTCGCTCATTATGGGGTGAATAGCAATGGGCATTTTATCACCTTTTAGCTCCTCTAAACCTAACAGGTTTTGAAAACCTGTTAGGTTTTGCCCACCCCTCACAATATAAAGTGGATTATTTGCTCCAGCCCATTGGCACTCGTTTGTTTCGGTATTAACAACAAGTAATGAAATATCCATTCCGTCTTTTTGCTCACCACTTATACCTTTTTGTTGTAATGCGTTAATGATTTCTTTTCTTAGTTCGTTTAAAACTTGGTTTGCTTGAGTTACTTCTTGTTTGCGAACAATCTCATTCAAAAAACTTATTCCTAGCATACTCATAAATGCTCCGGGTACACCATGTCCCGTACAATCGGCAACTGCAACAATTAACAAGGGGGCATGCCCCCTTGTTTGAGTTGCCCAGTAGAAGTCGCCAGATACAATATCTTTTGGACGGAAGAGTATGAAAGTTTCGCAGTAAAACTTTGATAAAGTTTCAAATTTTGTCAAAATTGAAAGGTTAGGTAAAACTGCTTCTTGTATTCGTTTAGCATAATTTATACTATCGGTAACTTCTTTATGAATTTCTTCGATATGTTCTTTTTGAATAATTACTAAATCACGTTGGGCTTCAATTTCGTCTCGTTGAGTAGATATTTCTTCTTTTTGTTGAAGAATTTCCTGATTTCTGTGTCTTATTTCTTCAGTTCTTTGTAAAACAATTGCTTCGAGTTTAATATTTGCAGCTTTTAATCTTCGGGTATTTATTACAACAACGATGTAAATAACTAATATTAATAATAAGAAATATAAAATATAAGCCCATAAAGTTCTATACCAGGGAGGTAAAATAGTAAATTCAATTGTTGTTTCATTGCCATCTATTCCATAAATATTTCTTGATTTAACATGAAAAATATAAGTGCCTTCTGTTATATTAGTATATTCTTTTTTATTAATTGTAGTATAATCTGACCATTCGTCATCAAAACCTTCTAAATAAAACGAAAATAAGTTGTCTTCTTCTTTGTTAAACGATGGTGCAGAATACTCAAAAATAAATGAATTATGAGAATAAGGAAATTTCTTTTTTCCCCAATCGGGTTGAATGTTACTGGTATATCCTAATGAATCAAAATAACACCCGTTAAAAATAGTGTCCTTATGATAAATTACTTTTGAAATAATTGTATTAAATGTAAAATTCTTGTTTAATTTTATATTAGCATCATAACGATATACGCAATCGGTAGTTCCAATCCATGTTATACCATTACTGTCGGGATATATAGAATATAGGTCGTTAAATACTAACCTTTTAAAAGGGATATCGAATATTTCATAAGTATTATTTTTTCTTATAAGTTTTGTAACCGTTTTATCAATCATTAGCCAAAGTGAACTATCGTAATCTGAAGCAATATTATACATTGGTTTTGATAGGATTAATGTATCGTTAATATATTTTTTTGATAAATAAAACTTGTTTGTTTTATTGTTATATTGATAAATACCTGATTGTGAACCAACAAGTATTTCACTATCAATATATTTTATTTCTAACATGCCGTTAGGGAGGTTATTTGTTGTATCGAAACAAGTAACTTTGGTTGTAAAATCAATTGTATCAAGCAATTCGATTTTATAAATACCATTTGCAACAGTACTAGCCCAAAATTTATTCTTCTGTTCTTCAATAATATAATATACGTCACCTTTAATTTTTTCTTTAATATTAAAATGTTTCCACTTGTTTTTTTCGTATTTTAAAAAACCAAAATTATTATTACCGCCATAATAAATAAGGTTTTTAAAGTACTTTGAATTTTCTACACAAATTTCATAATTATTATGGTAAATTAATTTATTTTTTAAATTTTCGGTTAAATAAATTCCCTCAATGAAACAACAAACAGGATGGTTGTTATAATTTGTAACTGAAAATGTTTGACCTGCTATATTATTATATATTTTAAAATTAGAGTTTATAAATTTATTATTAGAAAAGTTTGAGGAGTTTAATTTATATAAACCATCGGTTGTAGCAACTAAAAGATTATTTTCTATTTTTATTATATCTTGTGTTATGCCTGTTATACCTAATCTTTTATCATAAATAGTAATAGGTATTGATACTTCAATTCTGCTTAATCCATTTTCGAGCATAGCCCATAACTCTCCTTCATTATCAACAAATAATGAATATACAGAATTTCCGATTAATCCATTTTCTAAATTTGTTTCCTGAATAATTTTACCGTTTTTATCAAATATAATAATACCACCAAGCATTGTAGCGATAGCATAATTATTATTATAAAGTTTAATTCCTTTATAAAACTTTAATTTTTTATAACTGTTTAATTCTGCAATTTGTTGTTCAGGTAATTTTGTTTCGCTAAAGTAAATAACTCCCTTACTACTCGAAATTCCAATGTATAGGTTGTTATTGGTTGTTAAAATGGCTCTTAAATCTACAAGTTTTTCCCATCCATTATATTGCACTAAAGAATCGTTTATAATTTTATGTAATCCTTTTTGTGAATCTTGAATAAACAATTGATTATTAACCATAAATGAAGTAAAGAAAGTAGTATATGGTTTAATAAATTTTACTTTAAAATGCTCATCAATTTTTATTATTTTTTCTGAAGTAACAAAGAATACACCTTCGTTATTACAATATGATTGCCATACATAAGAAAAATTATTTTCTTTTTCAGGAATTAAATAATCAAGCGAAACAAAATTAACAAGTCCTGTAGAATCGGCTTTTAAATATCCTATTTCATTTTCGGCACCAATAAAAATACGACCATTGTTATCTTTACACATTGATAAAACAGTAGTTCCTTTTGAAGTAAAAAAACGTCGCCAATTTTTACCATTGTACTCAAGAATTCCTTTTCCATTTCCAAAATACATAACTCCTCTGTTATCTTGTTCGGCTGCCCAATTTTGCGAATAACCATGATATTCTGAAGGTGTGTAATTTCTTATAAAAGGTAATCCCTGATTTTGTGAGAATAACTGTGAAAATGTGATAAAAGTTAATATGATTAAGATGCTTAATTTCATTTGTTTACAAATTTAAATAATTAAATTTTAATTCCCAATACTGTTATATCGTCAACTTGCATGTTATTACCTTTCCAATTTTCGAAAGTTGATTCTAAAATTTCTTTTTGTTTTTTAAATGATTTGTTAGAACTATTTACAAGTAATTCTTTTAATGCTTTGTATCTGAATTTTTTATTATCTGGTCCTCCAAACTGGTCGGCAAAACCATCGGAAAACAAATAGAGCAAATCGCCTTTTTGAAGTTGTATTTCTTGAAGTGTAAATGGTTCCATGTGCAAATAAACGGCAATTGGCATTTTGTCACCCTTTAATTCAAATAGTTGGCAGGAAGATGTGGCAGTTGGCAGTTCGTGCATTTCATTGTCAACGGCTGACTGCATACTGCATACTGCTGACTGGCTACCGCTTACTATATAAAGAGGATTATTTGCTCCTGAAAATTGAAGCTTTAATGTTTCGGTATCTAAAACACAAAGCGAAATATCCATTCCATCTTTTACTTTGTTATCAGAATAAATTGCATTTTTTTGTTTTAATGCAGTAATAATATTTTCGCGTAAATGATTAAGTACATCAGCGGCATTGGTAATTTCTTCTTTCCTTACAATTTCATTTAATATTGAAATTCCTAACATACTCATAAATGCACCAGGTACGCCATGTCCGGTACAATCGGCAACTGCAACGATTAACAATGGGGCATGCCCCATTGTTGTGATTTGAGTTGCCCAGTAAAAATCGCCCGAAACAATATCTCTCGGTTTATATAAAATAAAATAGTCATTTAAAATTTCTTTAAGTTGTTCGTGAGTTGGTAAAGCGGCATCCTGAATTTGTTGTGCATAACGAATACTTGATGTAAGCGTTTCGTGAATTTCTTCTAATTTATCTTTTTGTTGAGTAACAATATCTCGTTGAGCTTCAATTTCATCACGTTGAGCCGAAATTTCTTCTTTTTGTTGTTTAATTTCAATATTTTGAATATGAAGAATTTCATTTGCTTTCTTTTTTGCTTTATAAAGTTTAATTAACCAAAACGAAAAAATAAGAATTGTTATAAAACCAATAACAAATGACAATAGCAAAATTCTTTGCTGCTTAATTTTGCTTAAATTTAATAGATTTGTTTTTTGGTAATTATCAATTTGAAGCTGTTGTTTTTCGGATTGATATTTGGTTTCCATTTCGGCAATTGCCTTTGTTTTTTCTTCCTGAAACATAGAGTCTTTTGTTGCAATGTAAATTTCCGAAAACTCAATTGCTTTATCTAAATTTCCAATTTTTTTGTAAGCTGTTTTAAGCTGCGATGCCGATTCGTTAATTTGTGAAACTGCATTTATTTTGTTTGCAATATTATAAGATTCTAAACCAAAGCTAATTGCTTTATTAATATAATTATCTTTTGCACTTTTCGAGAAAGCCATTGAGTCGGCAAGTATAATGTATAATGTCGAAATGTTACCGTTTACTAATGCTAAACCTGATTTATCGTCTAATTCTATATATTTTTTTAATGAGTTTTGATACGTTTCTATTGCTTGTGCATATTCTCCAATTTGTCCATAAATATTTCCAATATTATTGTATGATAAGCAAATGCCTCTTATGTCGTTTAATTCCTTTTTTATTTTAAGCGATTTTTTATAATATTCTAACGCTAATTTGAATTTTCCTTGATAATCGTAAACATTACCGATATTATTATAACATTTGCTTATTCCACCTTTGCCAAATGTTTTTTCTTTTTCAATTTTTGATTTACTAATTTCAAAATATATTTTAAGAGCTTTGTAATGATATTCTAAAGCAGATTTGTAATTTCCCATTTCGATATGAACGCAGCCGATATTTGAAAGTGATGCACAAATCCCTCTTTGTGAGTCGTATATTTCGATTGGGTTAGAGGCGTTTTTGTGCATTTCTTCATAATAATTAAGCGCTTTTAACATGTTTTCAATGGCTTTTTGAAAATTTCCTTGTCCATAGAAACAATTTCCAATGCTATTATAACAAGCTGCTAAATCTTTTGTATCGCTTAATTGTATTAATATTTTAATTGCTGTATAATAGTAATTTAATGGTTGCAAATAATCGCCATTATTTTCAATTACATAACCAATATAAAGTAATGATTTTGCCTCGTATTTTTTGTTTCCTATTGATTTTGATATTCCTAATGCTTGTTTGTAAAAAAATAATGCTGTATCGGGATTCTCAATTTCAAAATAGTCACCAATTTTTAAATATAGTATTGCAATGTTTGAATCGTTGGAGCATGGTTGAGGGCAAATTTTTTTAGCTTTATTAATTTCATGAAACAGTGAATCCACTTCATTTGTTTGTGAAAAAGAAGTTGTTATTAATTGAGAAAAAAATATCATCAAAATGTATTTCTTAAAATTCATAATGTTATATTTTAATTCCCATAATAGTAATATCGTCAATTTGTTTGTTTTTGCCCTTCCAATTATCAAAAGTAGTTTCAATAATTTCTTTTTGTTTACACATTGGCATTTGTGAATTGTTAAGCAGAAGTTCTTTTAAAGCTTTGTATTTAAATTTTTTATTACTTGGTCCGCCAAACTGGTCGGCATAACCATCACTAAATAAATATATTAAATCACCTTTATTTAATTGTATCTCTTGAAATGTAAATGGTTCCATGTGCAAATAAACGGCAATAGGCATTTTATCGCCTTTAAGTTCCTCAAGATTTGACAACTTTTCAAAAGTTGTCAAATCTGAATTACTTCGAATAATATAAAACGGATTATTTGCTCCTGAAAATTGAAGTTTTAAAGTTACTGTATTTAAAACACAAAGCGAAATATCCATTCCATCAACTACATTTTGTTCTGAAGAGTTAAATTTGCTATTGTTTTTTTGCTTTAATGATGAAATAACGCTTTCACGCAAATGATTAAGCACATCGGCTGAATTTGTAACTTCTTCTTTGCGAACAATTTCGTTTAAAAAAGAGATTCCTAACATGCTCATAAATGCACCGGGAACTCCATGCCCTGTACAATCGGCAACTGCAACGATTAACAAGGGGGCATGCCCCTTTGTTGTTAATGGGGCATGCCCCCTTGTTGTGATTTGAGTAGCCCAGTAAAAATCACCCGAAACAATATCGCGTGGTTTAAAAAATATAAAATGTTCACCTAAAATTTCGTCAAGTTGGACTTTTGTAGTCATTAATGCACCCTGAATGCGTTTTGCATACCTTATACTGCTTGTAACTTCTTCGTGAATGTTTTCTATAAACTGTTTTTGTTCAAGTACAATATCCCTCTGAGCTTCAATTTCGTCACGTTGTGTACTTATTTCTTCATTTGCTTGTTCAAGAGCAATATTTTTTGCAGAAATTATTTTATTAGCATGTTTTTTATCAACAAAAAGTTTGAACAGAATTATTGAGAATGCAAACACAATAATTAATCCAATAACAACAAACAGAATTACAAGCTTTTGTTTTTTAGTTTCAGCTTCTTTACGTGCAATTGTTTCTTTGTCTAATGCTTTTTGTTTCTCTAGTTTTTCAATTTCGAGTTGTTTTTTTTCCGATTGATATTTTGTATCCATTTCGGTAATCAGGCGATTTTTGTCTTCATTAAAAAGACTGTCTTTTGTTAAAATTACAATTTCGGCAAATTTTAATGCTTCATTTTTGTTGCCTAATATTGTGAATGCTCTTTGTAACTGTGCTGCAGATGAGTTTATTATAAATTGAGAGTTAATTTGCGTTGCAAGCTCATAAGCTTTGGTACCATAAAAAACAGCTTGATAATAATATGAGTTTCTTTTTAAATTGTTATTTTTTACAGAATCGGCAAGATTATTATTTATTAAGGCAAGATTAGACCATACTGTTGCAATTCCATTTTTATCGCCAATTTCTTCTTTAATTTTTAATGCTTTTGACAATGTCTCTAAAGCTAAACTGTAATTATTTATTTCAATATAAGTAATTCCAAGATTGTTATAACATTTAGAAGTTCCTTTTAAGTCATTTAAATAAATTGTAATTTCTAAAGATTTATTGTAATAGTTAATTGCATTGTTATAGAGATTGTTTTTTTTGTTCTTTTCTTTAATTATATTAGCTTTATCTGAAATTACCATTGCAATGTTATTGTAACATGCGGCAATTCCTTGTTTATATTTTTTTAGATTTAGGTCGTTGTTATTAATAGACATTAAAATTAAATCGTCAAATATTTTTTCTGCTTTTTTGTAATAACCAATAGCATTATCGAAATTACTTTGAAAATAATGAACCGTTCCGATACTGTTATAACATTTTGATAGACTCATTTTTTGTTCCATAATTTTATCGGAATTGCCCGATTTTAATGCAATGGACAAAATTTCTTCAGTAATATTAAGCGATTTAAAATAAAAATTCAGTGCTTTATCGTAACTTCCTTGTTCTCTATATATGCTTCCAATATTATTGAAACATAACGACACATCTCTGTTGCGTTTTGTAACATCTTCTTTATTGTTTTCTTTTTCTGCAATTTTAATTAATTGATTAAGAACGCTCAATGATTTGTTGAAATAAAATAAGGCAGAATCGTAATTGCTTTGGTTAAAATTTTCGATTCCAATATAACTTAATGCAGTAGCCTGAAGTTGTTTAAATCTTTTGTTTTTATTAAAATTTTGATAGGCTAAATTATTTGCTTTTTTAAAATAATAAATTGCAGAGTCGGGACTTGCAAGTTCAAAAATATTGCCTATTTCTATCAATGTTTTTATTTTAGTTGTATCCTGTTTGTTTTGTTTTAATTCATTTTGTAATGAGTCAATTGCATTTGAATTTTGAGAAAAACAATCAAAATTGAGATTTGTAAATAAAATAAATAAAAATATTGTTGTTCTGATAACCATTTTATAATATCGAAATTTTATTTCTTCAAAAATAAAAATAAAATTCGATTATAAATAAATTAATATATAATAACTCATGTTACGCAAATAAAAAATTTGTCTCGCAAAGTCGCCAAGTTCACAAAGTTAAAAAGTGGCTAAAAAAAATCATTTATGATTTTTTTATTGCGTGCTTATTATAGTCATGCTATATAAAAACAATTGGTGTATTAATAGAAATTACTTATAAGTTCGCAAAGTTTAAAAAAAAAAAATAAATTATTTTTTCTTGGCGTACTTAGAGCCTTTGCGAGAAATAATCATTGTGAGAAACTTTTTACGTAACATCAGATAATAAAACAAATTGGCTATACGTTTCGCAAATATTAATATGATATAAACACGTGAATATCAATAGCTTATATCTAATTTAATCACATATCATATTGTAATACAGTGCATTATGAATGATTATGAGTACGAAGCGATTACCCAGATAAAACAATTTAAAGTTCAATTTGGTTGCCTCAAAAATTAAATAGAAAATTACTGAAAATTTTAATTGATTTGCAAATATTTAGAAAAAATATTTTTGAATAAAGTAATAAAAGACTTATATTTATATATACTTTGAACGGGTTAAATTATTACATTTGAGTGTAAGGTATAGGGTATAAAGGTATAGGGTAAGCCGTTAAAAATTCACTATATTTGAAAAAAAGTTCCCCTGGTTTTTTGTACCTTGTAAGTCTTTTCTCAATAGTTGCAGTTAAAATTCTACATTGGATATTCAACATTTTACAT
>MENF01000148.1:4368-7234 GCA_001769035.1 Bacteroidetes bacterium GWA2_32_17 | reverse complement strand
AACTTATAACTGCGGTATAAGAGCCATCGTCATTTTCGAAATGTTTGGAGTTCATATCTCTTTTTGAAATGACTTCTTTAGCGGGGTCAAAACCATCAAACATCTTTCCTTTGCCCCACCAATATGTGGTTGGAGCAAAAATAATTATGGGTAAATTGTTTTCGGATTCGGAATTAGTAGAGTTACCTGGTGCTGATGAAACATTAGTTTGCCCCAACACATCAAGACTAATTGTAATACAGCCAAGAAACAATAAAATAATAGTTATTATTTTAATTATACTCTTCATTTGGTTTGTTTGTGGTTACATTTTTTAACTTTTGTTTCATTATAGTGTACTATTTTATTACCGATATTTTAAATACGTCAGCTAGTGTGTCTTTTATAAGGTAAATATAATATATGCCTGATTCCTGTGATGAAAGGTCGAGCGAATAAATGCGAACTGTAGAAATTTTTTCTGATTTAATAAATCGTCCAAATGCATTATAAACTTTAACCTCAATACTTTGCTCTTTATCAAAAAAATCGAAATAAAAGACTTCTTTGCTTGGGTTCGGATAAATAATAACATGGGGATTATTATCAGAAAATTCTGAAGAAGTATTAAGGGTAATAGTAACATAGATAGAATCGGAATATGTACAACCGATGCTATCGGTTGTGCTCACATAATAGAGATGTGTTCCGATACCTGCTGCCGAAGCATCAACTATGAGGGTCTGATTTACAGAACCGTCATTCCATAAATAGCTAATAAAACCACTGCCTGCATTGAGAGAATAACTATCGCCAACATAAATTGTCGTATCATTGCCCAGATTGACGAAAACCGATGGATTTACATATACATTGATAGTATCGGTATTTACACAACCGTAGCTATCGGTTACTTCTACATAATATATTCCAGTGGCATTAACCGTAATAGATTGACTTACCGAACCGGAGGACCAATGATAGGAACTGAAACCGGATCCTGCATCAATCACTATGCTGTTTCCATTACAGATTACTGTATCGGCTCCTAAATCAGTAACGGGGACCGAAGGGGGATTATCCCATTCAGTCCTAATCCATGGTGATAGATTCGGGTCGCCGTATTCATTGCTGTTTGTAATATAATACGGGTCTCCATAATAAAAGGTATCTGGACTTTGAATATAAGGTACAGCGCCTAAAACATTAGGAGCGTTAGAATAAATAATCCATGGAATAGTAAGACTATCGCCATAAATCAGAGTACCGTTGTTTTCAGAGATTTCACCGTTGTATCGTATTTTAACACCATCTTCACTCCCGGTTTTCATTCCATGCGAACCACCGTCAACTCCTATCAAGGAATGATTATTATCATGTAATATTTCACACCACGAGTATCCCGTAAATGATATATGGCTGCTTATACAAACATAAAAGGGTGTGGTGTCCTGAACATAAACATAATATTTTTCCCAGTCGTGTTCATGGTCATTGAGCCAGTCATTGTCGGGATAATATAGCCAGTATTCATAAACGTCATAATGAGGGGTTCTTATGAAGTGAAAATACAGAGAGGGTCGCTGGTCATTGGGTCCTCTGTTTGCCAGTCCGGTTCTGCCTGTGCCGTATATGCTGTCGCCAATAGTAAACCGGACGTAATTTTCGAGGTTATCTTCAGTATCAATTTCACCATCGGAATTTGCATCCTGTGCAGTATTATATCTATATGACATCGGGTAATTTGTTTCTCCTTCGTCAAGCCAGTCAGTACCATCAAATTCAAGAGTGGCAATATATTTTTGCGGATCAACCTGCAATACTGACTTGCCGAAATCATGAATTTCTGTACCTGTTTGTATATCATTGCCCGACAATATAGTTTCTGTTCCGTTAGGATTATAATTGGTAATAAGAACAACAGGAGTTTGGGCAAAACAAACAGTATTGATTATGATAAAAAGAATACAGAAACAGATTTTTGATTTCATAATAGGATTTTATTACTTTTCACTTTTTTTACAATACTTCATTATTTTACTATGGTGCATAAAAAGGATACGAGCCCATATAAATTAATACCTGCAGATGGAGCACTATAAGCACTCTTTTAATAATTTCTTCATCTTCTTATTTTAATAGAATTACAAACTTCTTGTTCACTACTTTATTTTTGCATTGTATTTTTACCAGATATATTCCCTTTGATAGCGCACTTACATCAAGCTCTATTTTGTTTTGATTAAGAAATTGTCCAGACATCATCTGTTGTCCCTGCATATTGAAAATGAGTACATGAGATTCTTTTTGCGAACCATCACAATTAGCTATAGTGATTTTATCATGCACTGGATTGGGATAAATAGAAAATATTTGGTCTGCATTCTGATCTTTAATTTCTATGCCAAACTCTGTTGAAAAAGACCAGATAACTGACCATGGTGAAAAACCCGAACCATTTAATGCTCTTACTTTCCAATAATAAAGATTGTCAGGAAGAAGATTACCTGTCATACTATTTAATCCTGCTATTGTGCTAACAACGGGGTTTGTAAAATAAGAATTATCGGCATACTGATATTCATAAAGTGTTGCACCACTCACAGAAGACCATTCAAGAATTGTTCCGGATAAAGAAATGTTATAAGCATTATTAGCAGGACTTATCAGTGTAGGTGGGATTGTGAGTTCATAAAGCGTAGTAAACGACCAGGGGATACTCCATGCTGAAGTATCTATACTGTGAAATGCACGAACTTGCCAGTAATATTGTGTTCCGTATGATAAATTGACAAGGATGTCCTGAGAAGATGAAGAATTTATGGTGAATAAATTTGTAGTAGTAAAATTAATATCAGTACTATATTGATATTGATACCCTGTAATT
>MENF01000148.1:0-4320 GCA_001769035.1 Bacteroidetes bacterium GWA2_32_17 | reverse complement strand
CTTGCACGCCAGTAATATTTTGTTCCGAATCGTAGGTTTGACGTACTCACTTGCGAACTGCTGCTAGTAACAGAACCGTAATAATTTAGAAGCGAAGAAAATGTGGCTGATGTATCCCATTGATAATCGTAATTGGTGATACCTGATAATCCATTCCAATCAAGAATTACATCTGGCGATTGATTTGCCGCACCATTAGTCGGACTGACAAGGGTAAGCTGGTCAGTAGTGGTAAAATTCCAGATTGTAGTCCATGCTGAAGAATCGATGGGTGATGTGGTTTTAATGGCTCTTACTTGCCAATAATAAACAGTTCCGAATCTTAAGTTTGAGGTGTTTACTTGACTGTTAACTGTTACAGTTTGTACGATGGCACCGACAAGTCCCTGGTCAGTATTTATTCTGTATTCATATCCTGTGGCCCCGGTACTAAATGACCAGTCAAGTAGTACATCAGGACTGTTGTTTAACAATCCCATTGCAGGTGCAGTAAGTGAAGGTGTAGTGAGGGTAGAAAAAACAGGTAACCAAGAAATAAGAAAAAAAATAGCAATTAAAAATTGTTTCGTTTTCATGCTTAATTTAATAATTTTTATAAAAATTGTCTATTATTCATCATTTTAAAACCCCCAGACTGTCCAATTCACTTACTTTAACTGAGGGGGGCATATTATTATTTCGAATTTTACCAGCTACAAACTCAGCAGCCTTGCGTGCATCTGTTTCGTTTTTAAAGCCACGGTTACCGTTAATTGCAGGTATGTTCGGCTGGTGAACATACAAGGTGTTATGAATATAAATATCATAACCCCATCCAATCGTATCTGTCTGAAAAGTTTTAATATCAATCTCAGCTATAGCATAAAGATTCTCTTTGGATTGATTATTCTTGTCTTCTTCTTTCTTAGTATTATTTGAACATGCTGTTAAAAACAACAAAAAACAAACTGAAATAATTTTTAAAGTGCTTATAATCATCTTACGTTATATTTTGTATTGCTAAACTGTTATTTGCTGCCAACTTTATCTTTGTATTATTAGCTTTTGTTTTTCAGTCCATTTTTTAGATTTAATTTCGACAATATAAATTCCGTTGTTTAAACCTTTTACATTAATTTTCTGCTGATTTTGTTTTAGCAATTCTGACTTAACTAATTCGCCAATTACATTATAAATATTCAGAATCAAATCAGCATTAATTATATTGTCAATATTCAAAGTAACAATATCAGAAGCAGGATTAGGATAAATATTTACGGTTTCTGAATTGTTTGATAATTGAGGTATAACGACATACGTGCAAAGTGGAATTTCTGTTTTAACAGGATTAGTAACACTTATGGAGTCATGATAAGCTATTGCTCCTGAACTTAAAATTGTTCCTCCCGAACTTGTTATAAACGACGGATTTCCCACTATAGTATTTGTTCCTGATTCATTACAACCGCTATTACCATTTGCATCAGTACATATTAAGTAAACATCAATACCTCCTGCACCAAAACTGCTGGTTTCTCCTGTAATAATAAAGCCGCCGTTAGCTGTTTGTTTAACTGATATACCAAAATCATTGTTTATTCCTCCATAAGCTTTTGTCCATAAAATATCGCCGGTAGAATTTGTGCGGATTAAATAAACATCCTGACCACCTGCTCCAAAACTGTATGTAACCCCTGTTACAATATATCCGCCATCAGTGGTTTGCTGAACCGAATAACCCATCTCCCCGACTGTTCCTCCATAAGATTTTGTCCATAATGTATCACCGGTAGAATTAGTTTTTATTAAAAAAACATAACCTTGTGAAAGAATACCTCCTGGCTGTGTTTTTCCTGTAATAATATATCCGCCATCCGTTGTTTGTTGAACTGAATAGGGCTCCTCAACGCCAGTTGTACCATAAGTTTTTGTCCATAATATATTTCCTGTATTGTCGGTTTTTACTAAATAAACATCATAATCGCCTGCCCCGAAATTAAATGTATATCCGCAGATAATAAGTCCGCCATCTGCAGTTTGCTGAAGTGAATGACTATGTTCGCCGCCGCCGCCATAAGCTTTTGTCCATAATATATTTCCATTAGCATCCGTGCGGATTATACCAAAACAATTGTTTGCATCATAATATCCTGTAAAAACAAAGCCCCCATCAGTAGTTTGCCAGACAGACATGGTGCCATCACTTGCTGCGCCAGGAGAAGTGCCATTATTATAGGTCTTCGTCCATAAAGTATCGCCATTATTATCTGTACGGACTGCGTAAAAATGAAATCCTGGACTGCTATATTTAAGCCCTGCAATAATATATCCTCCGTCAAAGGTTTGCAGGATTGATTCACCATAAGCATTACTGCCATATTGTTTTGACCATAAAACACTTCCGTTAACATTAGTATGGAACAGATAAATACCAACTCCTGCTCCGAAACTATTGGTAAATCCTGCAATAGTATAGCCTCCGTCTATAGTATCCTGTAATACTGCTCTGCCAAAATCATTCCATGTACTACTGGTTGAGCCAAAGGTTTTTTGAAAAGCAATTTGTGCTGATGTTATTTTACTAATGCAAATCAAAATTAGTAAGATGATTGTAAATTTTTTCATATAAATTTTGTCAGTGATTATAGTGCTGACTCCGCACTTTTAAATTTCAAATTATTTATCTAAGTTAGTGTCAATAATAAGTTTTCCGCTGACTATTTTCTTGTTGTTACTGCTTATTTTATACAGATATATACCAGTCGGTAAATCTTTACGGCTCATTACATATCGTGAGCCTAAAAAAGTAAATAGCCCGACAGCTTTACCTGCCACGCTATAAAGTTGTATTTCGACAGGTTGATTTGGCTGAAATCCTTCAATGGTAAATATAGCCGATTTGCAAACAGGATTGGGATAAACAGTAACTTTAACAGTATTTGCTGAAAGTTCAGCGATACTGACAGGAGAAGGGTTATATTCCCATAAATCATTATCAAACCCGTTGAAGTAGGGTGATTGGGTAAAAGTGTGGCCAGTGCCAATATATCCTTTCATACCGATAGAAAAACCCACAGCGCCTTCTCTTACCGCACCTGTAAGACTATCTACCTGAATCCAGATGTCATTTTGCATGTCATACTTCCAAAAATCCTTTGTAGTATTGCAAGACCCCGTAGTATCTTGTCCTGTACCAATGTATCCTTCTTTGCCGATTGAAAAACTGCTGGGACAAATTCTTCTTAGCCCTGCATAATCGGCCTTTTGTGTCCATGTATCAGTTACAGGGTTATATTCCCAGAAATCTTTAGAATAGTGGACATACGTACCTACTGTATCTACAAGATAGCCACATCCAATATATCCTTTATCAACTGTAAAAAAGCCGGTAGCATGAGCTCTTGCCGTTCCACCAAAATCAGTTTTCTGTGTCCATGTGTCATTGACGGGATTGTATTCCCAGAAATCTTTATAATAGTTGGGGTCACAACGTCCTGTTCCAATATATCCTTTTGAGTCAATAGAAAAACCTACCGCACCAAATCTTGCAGATCCGGGAAAAGGAGCTTTTTGTGTCCATGAATTATTTATAGTGTCGTATTCCCATAAATCTGTCATACCCACGTTGGTGTTTCCATCAGTTCCAGTTCCTATATATCCTTTTGAACCTATAGAAAAGCCTACTGCAAATAATCTTTCTACTCCTCCAACATCGGCTTTTTGTGTCCATGTGTTTGTGCTTTGATTCCAACTCCAAAAATCTTTTGTTCCTCCGCCAAAGTCAAGTGTCCCTGTTCCGATATAACCTGTTGTTCCAATAGAAAAACCTACAGCATAACATCTTGCTGTTCCACCGAAATCGGCTTTTTGTGTCCATGAACCTTGCGAAAAGCAGTTTGCAGTTTGCAGTTCACAAATAAAAGTTGCTAATGCAATTAAGAATATTTTTTTTGTTTTCATAAAAACCTCCTTTTTAATTATTATTTAATATGCTAAATTATTATAAAAGGATATTATAGTGTATGTGGAAATGCGGTATTTTATATCCGTACAGGTACGGATTTTAACCTCAATTATTCATAATTTTTTTTCTGCAAAGTCAATCAAAATTGTACTCTACCCACACACTTTTATAAAGAACCTGATTTTTTAATACTTCGTCCCGCCTGAGCGCATTGGCGTCAAACTAATATACAAGAAACAGCATGTATTATATTGACAATAAAAGCATTACGATGGTATTTGTTTCGATCATATACCTAAGTTTTCTACAGTCTTTTTTCTTTAAAATTTAATATGCAACATATCAGCCCGTTGCATATTTTTTTAGATTAAATAGTG